>DAOTUG010000051.1:0-3239 GCA_034437335.1 Anaerolineaceae bacterium | reverse complement strand
TTCCTGAAGCCGCTCCGGTGTTTCTTCAATAACATCAAGGGTCTCTTTATGGAAGTGTTTAACAATGCGTTTTGCAAGTTGGGGACCGATTCCTTTGATCAATCCGGATCCAAGGTACCGCTCAATTCCCCTGGCTGTTGCGGGGAGGATCTGTTCGCAAACTTCCACTTTGAACTGCAGACCATGTTTTGGATGGGTGTCAAACTGTCCATCCAACCGCAGATGTTCCCCAGGAGATAATTCCGGAAGGTTGCCAACCACTGTCAGCAGACCCTCGCGATTCAGTCCCCTGACAGAACGAGCTCCCTTCCCGGTTGGTTTGAGTCTTAAGACAGTGTATCCGTTTTCTTCGTTGAAGTATGTAATACGCTCAATAACACCGGATATTGTATCCATTGCCTCAGTATACTGGAGAACGCTTCAGAGGGAAATCATTCTTTGTTTCCAAAAAGCGCTCAATTGTCAAAAGGATAGGAGAGGTCTGTCAGCTCTTCGCTGATTTTCCAAAGTTTCTCGGCTGTTTCCATATCCAGAGCCTTGGGGGAAGGGCGGGTTTGTTCGTTTTCTACGAAATACTCCCCATGCACATCATTGACCTCAGACGAGCAGGCCAAGTAAATGGGGGTTTCGGCTCCTTCCCTTGGATGTTTTCCTGCAATAGCGGCGAATAATTTCACAAGAGGCTCAAAGATCCCTGTCCTGCGATATAGCTTTGAATTCACAAATCCAGGATGCAGGGCATTGACGGTAATCCCGGAATCCTGCAAGCGGCGGTCCAAGGCAAACGTGAAAAGAAGATTGGCTAACTTGGAGCGCGCATAAGCCTGAAAACCCCGATAATGTGTTTCCATTTGCAGATCGTCAAAATCCATCTCCCCCTGACGATGCGCGTCAGATGAAACATTGATGATCCGGGCGGATGTGCCCTGCCGCATCAGCGGCAGAAGGTGACCGGTTATTGAATAATAACTTAAATGGTTGAGAGCAAAGGTCATTTCAAGCCCGTTTTTGTTTTCTTTGCGGGTTGGGAAGAAACCAGCGACGTTGTTGATGAGGACATCCAACCTTTGATACCTGCTGTGAACCCGATCTGCTAAATCTCGAATTGCCACCTGAATGGACAGATCGGCCATGAGAAAAACCCCAGCTTCTTTGCCAACTTCAGATGTTATTCGTCTGATTGCCGATTCGCCATGCTCTCGGTTGTGTCCTACCAGAATCACATGAGCCCCTTTCCTGGCTAAGCCCAGCGCTGTATAAAAACCAATCCCCCGAGTGCCTCCCGTGACCAAACAAAATTTATCTTTCATTACATCATCTTCAGGCATGTGAAATCCTTAATGGATATATTGTCATTTTCCCAATCGAATGCGCGGGTTCAAAATTCCATAGAGAACGTCCGCAACGAGGTTAGCGGAGGTGAAGCCAACCACGGTGACCAGTATCACCGCCCTGATCAATGGCAGGTCCCGGCGGTTGATAGCAAAGACAAGGAGCCGACCCAAGCCGGGATAATTAAATACATTCTCAACGACAACCAGGCCGCTGATCAGCCAACCAAAGCTGATCGCGAGAACGGTGATGGTTGGCAGTAGAGCGTTCCGTAAGATATGTCGAAAAACAATAGTCCGATAAGGCAGACCTTTCAAGGTTGCTGTGCGCACATAGGTTTGTTCGGTTTGTTCAATTACGCCGGCTCGGACAAGGCGGGAAACATACGCCAGCAAAACAAGTGTGGCGGTCAGCGCTGGTAAGATGAGCATTGGCAGCATGTCAATAAAACTGGCATCCAGGGCGATTGAGGAGTTGGCTGGCAGGACATTCAAGTTAAAAGCGAAGAATCGGATCAGAATCAGACCAGTGACGAACTCCGGCAGTCCAACCACTGACAATGCAGAAATGCTAATAAGATGATCCACCCAGGTATCTTTGTTCAATCCGGCCAAAACTCCCAGGCTGATCGCCAGAGGCACGGCAATCAAAAGTGTGATCCCAGCCAGGATTATGGAGTTTCGCAATCTTTCAGAAACCAGAGGGCGGATATCCGATTGGGTGCTGAAAGAACGCCCCCAGTCTCCGGTTAGGAAATCCGCAATCCAGGTTAAGTATTGAATTGGAAGGGGATCGTTCAACCCCAATTCTTCTCGAAGAGCTTCCAGAGCTTCTTCACCTGCTTCTCTTCCAAGCAGAACCCGGGCTACATCTCCCGGAAGCCATTGGGTGATCATGAACACAATTAATGAGGTCAGAAGCAGGGTAAGGATCATAAATCCCAGCCGTTTCAAAATATATTTCCCCATCAGTCCTCCTTTCATATTACTCTGTTTACTACTTGCATCCTGGCTACAGTTACAGCGTCCTATCCTGCATGCTGATAAGGCTGCTCCTGTTCTTTCATTAATTCATCCGGTGGAATATGACAGAAATATTTTTTTTCACTTTGATCCACTGCCTGCCAGGGTGGTGGCTCATGGACACAGATGTCCCCTAGAAAACGCGGACAACGGGTATGAAACGGACAGCCTGTAATATCCTCCGAAGGACTGGGGACATCTCCTTCCAATCGGATCACCTTCTGTTCTCCAGCCGGATTCACCCGGGGCACAGCAGCCAAAAGGGCTTCAGTGTAGGGATGATGGGGTCTTTGAAACAATGCTTCCACCGGAGCTACCTCCATCAATTGCCCAAGGTAGATCACTGAAACAACATCGGCCAAATAGCCCACCACGGCCAGATCGTGTGAGATAAACAATGTTCCAATTCTATGCTCCGTTTGAAGGCTATCAAACAGGTTGAGAATAGCCGCTTGAACGGAAACGTCCAGTGAGGTAACGGGCTCATCTGCGATCAGGAGATCAGGGTTGGGAGCGAAAGCCCTGGCTAGAGCAATGCGTTGTTTTTCGCCTCCGCTCAACTGTCCTGGCAGGCGGTTCTTATATTCTGCTGAAAGATTCACTGCTTCCAATAAATCATGGACGATTTCCCCTGCTTTTTCCTTGGAAATATTCCTCAGTCTGTGGATAGGGCGTCGCAATGCCTCTTCTACGCTCATATAAGGATTGAGGGCTTCCTCTGGATCCTGAAAAATGATTTGAAGACAGCACAGCATCTCCTCACCCCGATGTCGCAGCCTAGGCGGGAGGGCCAGATTTTTCAAGTACATGTCGCCGTCTGTATATGGATCCAAACCAACTACTGCCCTCGCCAGGGTGGTTTTTCCACTTCCGCTTTCCCCCACC
>DAOTUG010000050.1:0-6012 GCA_034437335.1 Anaerolineaceae bacterium | reverse complement strand
TTGCTTTACGAGATGCTGACTGGGCACAAGCCATACACTGCTGAAACCCCCCTGGCGGTGGCTCTTAAACAATTGAATGATCCCCTGACTCGTCCCAGCGACCTGGTGAAGAATATTCCCTTTTCTGTGGAAGCAATTCTCTTCAAGGCCCTGGCAAAGCAACCGGAAGATCGCTTTGAAGATGTGTTGAGCTTCCGCGATCGGGTGATTGCGGTGGGTCAGGACCTGGCCTTATTTTCCGAATTTCCTGTGGTGGTGCAAGCTGGGGAGGACTTCGCGAAGTCTTCTGAGGAGGAGGCGCTGAAAGAAGCGTCGGCGGAGAATGCGCCCGAGGAATCCCAGGGGGAAGTGGCCGAACCGCCCCCGGGCATCCTTGCCGCCTTGGACAGCGAAGGGGGGGAGGATGAAACCCGGGATATTCTGGACGCCCCGGAAGGATCTGGCGCTGCCCTTGCTGTCGAGTCTGAGGCAGGTATGCAGGCGGAAGCCCGGGAACCATCTCCTCCGCAGGCACCTGCAGAACGCCGGAAGCCTAAACCTGCGCCTGTGGGTTTGGCCAAGCTGTTCCGTTCTATGACCTTCTGGTTGATCGTCGTCGGCGTGGTGCTTCTGGCAGGCGGTTGGGTGGTGGTTGACATTTTCAGGAACAATTGGGATGTGATTTTTGCCCAGCCCCCTGAGGCCGCTGCCACAGAAACTGTTGCGGGGGAAGATCCTGAAAAAGACCACACAAAAGCAGCGGATCTGGTGAGCGATTTCACAGACACGCCGGCTGCTGAAGAAGAAGCAGAACCAAACCGGACGTCCACCCCAACGAGAACTCCTTCTCCCACGGCCACGGTGCTGCTGACGCACACTCCCACTCAGACTGTGACGCATACCCCCTCGGCAACTCCCACAGAGACGGTTTATTATGAACCCCCCACAGCCACTGCGGAATACGTTGCGCCCACGGCTGCGCCGCAACCGACATCGGCCCCCCAGCCAACAGCGGCGCCGACTCAACCCCCGCAGCCAACCTCCCCCCCGCCGACAAGCACTCCGGTGACAAGGCCGCCCACGCCCACGCCGCCCTAAAGTCTGCCCTCGCTTCCTGTTGGTACCAACCCGATTGGCACGATTGTGATCCCGATCTCATTGGAGCACCTGATGAAATTTAAGTCTTTCCTGTTCTTATTCGGTTTCTTTTTTATCTGCTTGCTTATTGGCGGGAATCCTGTTCCCGTTGCGGGGGTGGGGGCAAATGCGCCTTCCAGCACAGAATATTTTTTCAATCACAGTTGGGGTGGTGAAGCGGATCAGCTTTTGCGTCCCTCGGATATGGCTGTTACCCGGGATGGAACCATTCTGATTGCTAATCAGCAAATGCATCGGATTGTTGAATATAATCCCGTTAACAGGACCTTTTCGCTTTGGGATCCTTCCGGATATTCCCAAATGGATTATTGTCTTCCGGGGGCGATTGCCATTGACAAGAACGATCATGTGTATATCACCGATAATTGTAGTGACCGTGTCATCAAATACACTTTGGAGGGGAATTACCTCCTCGATTTTGGCGGTTATGGAAGTGGTAATGGACAATTGGATAGCCCCACAGATATTGCCTTTGATCCCAGCGGCAATGTCCTGGTCACAGACGGATTCAACAGCCGGGTGCAAAAATTTTCACCCAATGGTGATTACCTCGGGCAATTTGGAAGCGAGGGCAGCGGCAATGGGCAGTTCAGCCTTCCCTCTGATCTGGATGTGGATGGAAGCGGAAATATCTATGTTGCCGATCTTTGGGGGAATCGAATCCAAAAATTTACCGCCTCTGGTGTGTACCTGACGCAGTGGGGATCTTCCGGATCTCAAAATGGGCAATTCGATCGCCCATCTGGGATTGCGATTGCAGACGGCCGGGTTTATGTTTCGGATTCAGACAATCACAGAGTCCAGGTTTTCTCCCTGGACGGTGATTTTCTTTTAACCTGGGGAAGTTATGGATATGATCCGGGTGCGTTTCGCACCCCAGACGGAGTTTTTGTTCAGGATGCGTATGTCTATGTTGCGGATTCAAGGAATAATCGCATCCAGGCATTCTTGAAAACCGGGGACTTTGTATTTTCTTTCGGTGGTGATGAAGGGGGAGATTTTCAGTTTGTATCCGGAGTCGCTGTGGATGAAAATGGCAATGTGCTGCTGATGGATTACGGTCAGGATCAGGTGCTGGCATATTCGCCTGAAGGCAGCTATTTATATTCCTGGGGCGGGCCTGGCTCTTATGATGGGAGATTTTATACAGCCTTTGACCTGGCAGCCGCTGCCAGCGGCCCGGTTTTTGTTCTTGACAGTGGATTGGAGAGGGTCCAGAAGTTTTCCTCAGCCGGATCTTTTCTGGAAAAATGGGGCTCTGAAGGGACAGCGGCCGGGCAGTTCCGATGGCCCTATGGAATTGGCCTGGATGATTCAGGGAATGTCTATGTTGCCGACAGTGGTAATGATCGCATCCAGGTTTTCTCGGGATCGGGTGCTTTGATTGGCATCTTTGGGTCAGAAGGATCCGGGCCGGGCCAGTTTTCCACCCCGCATGATGTGGCAGTGGATGAATTTGGCAATATCTTTGTTGTTGATGCAGGCAATGATCGGATTCAGGTTTTCTCTCCCTCGGGAGATTTTAATTTTCAATGGGGAGGCGCAGGAACTGGACCGGGACAATTCGATTATCCCAAGCACATAGCCATGGATGCGGAAGGGTACCTCTATGTGTCGGACAAAGGCAATGCGAGAGTTCAAAAATTTGCCACAACAGGTCAGTTTGTGAGTCAATTTGGCTATCATGGTGGTCTGACAGGAGAATTCTTCTCTCCGGCGGGACTGGCGGTTGATTCTTCGGGAAATGTTTGCATTGCGGACAAAGAGACCCATCGGGTGTCTTGTTTTTCTCCTGGTTTGCCGCCAGTTGATCCCGTCAGCGGATTGGCGCTGAACGGCGGGTTTGAGGATCAGCCTGCTCTGGATGCGTGGGCCTTTGGCGGGGATCTGCCGGTGACCCGGAGCACTCATGCTGCCCAGGGAAGTTACTCACTGGAATTAGGGGAACCCGTGACGCAGTCCGATCAGGGTATGGGAGAAGCCTGGGCTCACACCACATTTTATGTGCGACCGGAGTGGGACCGGCCGGTGCTCAGCTTCAAATATAATCTCTTTGTCAACGACATCATGGACTACTCGGATTTCTTCGTGGCCATCCAGGATGGCGTGGGGTTGAACCATTTGGCGACGGTGCTGCGGGATGGATATCAGCCTTGCATTCCGGGCATGGCGCCGCCAGCGGGAACAGACCTGGGTTGGCGCATTGCGCACTATGATTTGTCGGCGTATAAGGGCCAGCATATCCGGCTGGTGTTCTCCAACCGCAATTTGTGGGACGGTTCCTGGGGGATCTGGAGCTTTGTGGATGATGTGCGGGTGGTGGATGCGGGGCCGCTGCCAGAAGTGGGGTTAAACCCAATTTTCCTGCCTGCGGTTAATCACACGCAATGCGATGCGGTGCCTGGCTGGCGGATGGGCACGAACGAGGATACACTGCGGGATCTGCCCTGACATGATTAAGGAAGGATAGAAGAACTTATTATGGTGAAACATAAAAGAACCTATTTGATTATCAAATCTTTATTCCTGCTGGTTTTCTTATTGGTGTGTTTATTCAAACCTGAGCAGGTTTCAATTTCCGCCCAATCAGAATCGGAAGACTATTATTTTGTGCGCAGCTTTGGCGGTGGGGCAGACCACGTTGCAACTCCGTTTGGTATCACTGTTGGACCACAAAACCAAATTTATGTGATTAATAATGGGCGCATGACGGTAATCAATCAAAATCAGAGAACCTTTGATGTGTGGGAAAACTTTCATGTTTCTTTGACGCTTTATGATAATCATCCTGCAGGGTTAGCTGTTGATTCAAGGGGCAATGTCTTTTTTCCGGACAGAAACGGGGATCGTATTGTCAAGTACAGCGCTTCTGGTGAGATGTTGACCCAATTTGGGGAGTCGGGAACCGATCCTGGTCAATTCAAGAAACCCTACAGTATTGCATTCAATAACACGGGCCAGTTGTTTGTTGCGGATTATGGGAATTCTCGCATCCAGGTGCTTTCCCCGGATGGTGATTTTGTCCGGTAATGGACTGGGCAAACTTTGACTACGGGGCATTTCTCCCCCTATGCAATCGCCCTAGATTCTGTTGGAAATGTGTATGTGGTGGACATCTCCAATCGTTGTGTCCAGAAATTTGATTCTGCAGGAAATTTCCAGTTTGCATTTGGATCGGAACACTTGAATAAACCTCGATCAATTGCCATTGATTCCCAGAGTCGGATATTTGTTGTTGACAAGGGTTTTCACTCGGTTGAGGTGTTCCAATCAAATGGGAACCATGTAACAACTATAGGAAGCAGAAATGTGTCTGGTGATGACGAAGGTCAATTTCAATGGCCATATGGCATTTCTTTAGATAAGGCCGATAACATATATATCGCGGATACATATAACCACAGGGTTCAGAAATTCTCACCCGATGGCGATTTTATCACGGCCTGGGGAACGCCAATCAGCCAATCTGGAGAATTTAATACCCCTTTGGGGTTGTCCTTTGATACCGCCCAACATCTTCTTGTGATTGACAATCAAAATGATCGTCTTCAGGGCTTCGACAGTTATGGGAATTTTTTGTTCACCTTGGGTACGGAAGGCAGCGGAACCGGTCAGTTCCAGGGCCCCAGGGATGTGACATTGGATCTCGAAGGGAATATTTTTGTTGCTGATCATGGAAATGATCGCATCCAGAAATTTGATTCTGGAGGGACGTTTCTGATGTCCTGGGGGGAAGGGACTTTGTCACACCCGAGCGGTTTGGTTTATAACCCGTCCAATGGATATGTGTATGTTGTTGATACGGGGAATCATCAGATACGAATCTACGAAGTGGATGGAAACCTGGTGGGATCCTGGGGAGGTTTTGGCCAGGACGCAGGAGAATTTAACGGTCCGATGCGCATTGCAGTTGATTCTGCTGGCGATGTCTTTGTTACTGATGCGAATAATGATCGCATTCAAAAATTCGATCAAAATGGCGTCTATCAGACCAGTTGGGGATCGTCTGGTGTTGGAAATGGTGAATTCAATTCTCCAGTTGACATTGCGATCAACCCTGCGGATGAAGTCTTTATAACTGATGGCCAAAACCATCGAATACAGTATTTTGACACAGGTGGAAATTGGTTGGGTGCTTTTGGAGAATTTGGTAAGTCACCGGAACAATTTAATAATCCGAATGGAATCGCTATCGGGCCGGAAGGGGAGATTATTATCTCCGACAGCGGCAATAACCGAATTCAGGTTTTCAGCCCGACGCCCCCGGAGGTGGATCCGGAAACCGGCCTGATTCAAAACGGCGGTTTTACCGACTCGGCTGATGGGTGGACGCGAGGAGGCGATTTGCCAATTACGCTCTCTGAATCAACCCGGGCTGATCTTTCCCTGCGCTTGAATGAACCCGTTCCTCAGACAGAGCAGGGGCAGGGCCAGGCATGGGCCTATTCCAATTTCTTTGTTCTGGAAACAATGGAACGCCCGGTTCTGTCCTTTAAATATAAGTTGTTTGTGAATGACATCCTGCATTATTCGGATTTCATCGTCGTTTTACAGGATGGCGTCGGGCTGCATCATCTGAACACGATCATGCGGGATGGATATCAGCCCTGCACCCCGGGGGTTGCCCCTGCAGCCGGGACGAATCTGGGATGGCGGGAAGTGGAGATTGATCTCTCTGCACACAAAGGAGAGCATTTGCGCTTAATGTTCGCAAACAGGAATCTCTGGGACATCGCCTGGGGAATCTGGACTTACGTGGATGATGTCATGGTGGTGGACGAGCCGGTACCGTGGATGTCCGGGGCCTATTTCAATTTTGTGCCGTCTCTGATGAGCTACCGTTGTGATCCCCTGCCGGATGTGCCGTGAGTCCGG
>DAOTUG010000049.1:0-13448 GCA_034437335.1 Anaerolineaceae bacterium | reverse complement strand
CCCCGCCCCTGTCACTCTTCATTGCTGAGTCCGCGCCCCCAGGGATTATCAACCGCCAACCCTTTTCAGACCGCCTGACCAGCGAGGCAGCCGGGGCAACCTTCTGGTTCGGCCCCGCCGCCAACGCGCCGCCCGGGGAAGTTCTCGCCAGCGCCGCCTGGGTCTACGCCCTGACCGCGCCTTTTCCAACCCTGACGGACGACATCAGCCTGGCGGCATTGAAAAGCTTCTGGAAAACGGGACAGACAGAGGCGCTGGCCGGTTTGCAATCCCTGTCTGTGCCTGCTTCCCTGCTCCTGATCCTCGAAGAACGTTGGGGGCAACCCGCCCACGGGGCCGTTCACAGCCTTTCCACAAACCTTGATCCGGAGAGCCTGTGGGAACAACCGGGGGCCTGGGCCATCGTGCCCTTTGAAAACCTGGACCCCCGATTGAAGGTGATCCGGATTGATGGAAGCTCTCCCCTGGATGAAACCTTTGCCCCAGAAACGGATCCCCTGACGGTGCCCTTCCGCCTGGTGCAGACCGGAAAAAGCCCCATTCCTGAAGCCGAGGTCCAAACCCTCCGGGAGGCCATCCAATCCACCAACCGGGACACGGCCAAAATGACAACCCTGGTGATGACCGGGGTGACCGCCCTGGTGAGGGCCACGGCCTACAGGATGGAGATCAACGGCGTGCACTACCCGGGGGAGGATATCCGCCCCTGGCTGGCGGAAGCTGACCTGACCCATATCAGCAACGAAGTGTCCTTCTATGCGGACTGCCCCTTCCCGGACCCCTACTCGCGCAGCCTCTTTTTTTGCAGCGATCCCAGCTACATTGCCCTGCTGGAATATGTGGGCGCAGATATCATCGAGCTGACCGGCAACCACAACAACGATGCCTGGTTCGTATACGGGGTTGATGTTGTCCCCTTCTCCCTGGACCTCTACCGGCAACATGACATGGTGTATTTCGGCGGCGGGGAAAACCTGGCGGAAGCCCTCTCTCCCGCCCTGGTCAGCCACAATGGGAACGATCTGGCCTTTATTGGCTGCAACGCCCATGGGCCGGACTATGCCTGGGCCACCCCCGAGCGGGGAGGTTCGGCCCCCTGTTCCGACTATCGGTGGATGGCAGAGGAAGTCACCCAGCTGCGGGAAGCCGGATATCTCCCCATCGTCACCTTTCAGTATCACGAAAACTACTCCAACATCCCCGGCGAAACCCAAATCCTGCATTTTGGTTTGATGGCCGAAGCAGGGGCTGTCATCGTGAACGGCAGCCAGGCCCACCGCCCCAAGGGAATGGCCTTCCATGCAGGAGCCTTTATTGACTATGGTCTGGGGAATCTGTTCTTCGACCAGATGGGAGTCACCATTAACGGAAACCTGATTGAACAAACGCGCTGGGAAATCATCCAGCGGCACACCTTCTTCGACGGGCGGCATCTGAGCACCGAGCTGCTGACCGCCATGCTGGAGGATTATGCCCGTCCCCGACCCATGACGCCCCAGGAAAGACTGCGCTTCCTGGAAGAACTATTTTCTGCAAGCGATTGGGATTAGCGGGTAAAATAAAGGGCAAGTTTCATCCAATTCAACGATAGGATTAGTATGGTTTCAATTGCTGAATTTCCCGAGGAAGCCAAATACACCATCAAAGTCGTCAGCGAACGCACTGGCGTCCGGCCGGTGACCCTGCGCGCCTGGGAACGGCGGTATGACCTCCTGGATCCGGAACGGCTGGACAACAACTACCGGTTGTATTCCGAACGGGATATCCAGATCCTGCGATGGATCACCCACCGGCTGGATGATGGCCTTTCAATCAGCAATGCCGTGCGGGAATATCGCGGATTGCGTCAAAACGGGATCTGGCCGGAAGCGCTGCCCTCCGTGCTGCCCCCCGAACCTTCCCAAGCCCCCAGGTTTCCACCAGAGAAATATGCAGAGAAATTGTATGACGCCCTGGTGAATCACGATGAGGCCAAGGCAAAGAAGATCGTGGACGAGGTCCAGGCCGTGTTTGATCTTCAGAAAATCTTCCAGGAAGTTTTCTTCCCCTGCCTGGTGGATATCGGCGAAGCCTGGTACCGCGGCGAGATCCGCATCGCCACAGAGCATTCTGCCTCGGCCTTCATCCGCGGCATCTTGATGAACCTCCGGCAGGCCTTCCCGGTCTACAGCGCCGCCCCCAGCATCCTGGTGGGGTGCGCGCCGGAAGAATTTCACGAGATTGCCCCCCTGATGCTGGCTGTGCTCCTGCGCCGGGAGGGCTACCAGGTCGAATTCCTGGGGCCAGACCTGCCGGTGGAAGATCTGGTGCTCTATGCTGAAGATATCTCCGCCAGCATGATCATCCTTTCCGCCAGCTTTGACAGGACGGCCCAACCCCTCTTCAAGATGCAGGCCATGCTGGATGAACTGCCTGCAAAACCCACACTGGGATACGGTGGGCGCTATTTTAATGAAAATCCCGCCGAACGGAAAAAAATGGGCGGTGTCTTCCTGGGAGAAAGCGTACATGAGGCCCTGGCCGTCGTACACGAGTTGATGGACTGATCAGAAGGTCCGGGGGAGCATCAAGGATGACCCCAAGCCGCACCACCGCGCAAGACCCTGGCCAAAGGTTGGAAACTTTGGACAGGGTGTTTCCATAAAAAGAGACCACAACCTGATACAGACAGGGAATTTCTCGTATAAATAAGATAAAATTAGGACAGTATCAGAAAACATTCCATGGGAGGAATCCATGCAAAAGAAAATTGCCATCATCGGAAGTGGATTTGGGGGGCTGGCCGCGGCCTGCCGCCTGGCGGCCCACGGCCATCAGGTCGAGGTCTTTGAAAAGCGCGACAAACCGGGTGGGCGCGCCTATGTCTATGAGATCAACGGATTCAAATTTGACGGCGGTCCCACCGTGGTGACCGCGCCGTTCATGTTTGATGATATCTTCGAAGCCGCAGGCAAAAAGCGCGAGGAGTACTTCGAACTTATTCCCATTGATCCTTTCTATCGCATCTTCGATCATCAGAAACGCGGCTTCAACTACAACAACGACCCCGATTTCATCCACCAGGAAATCAGGAAGTGGAACCCGGCCGATGTAGAGAACTATCAGCGCTTCATCGCCTCCACACAGGAAATCTTCAAAAAGGGCTTCGTGGAGCTGGCGGATGAACCCTTCTCCACCATCGGCGACATGCTCAGGGTGGCGCCGGATCTGATCCGTCTGAAGTCCTACCAGAGCGTCTACCGCTACGTCTCCAGTTTTATCGAGGACGACTTCCTGCGCCAGGTGTTTTCCTTCCATCCCCTCCTGGTGGGCGGCAACCCCTTCAGTTCCAGCAGCATTTACGCCATGATCCACTATCTGGAACGGGAATGGGGGGTTCATTTCGCCCGGGGCGGCACCGGCGCCATCGTCCAGGGCCTGGTTCGTCTTCTGGAGGATCTGGGCGGCAAGGTGCATTTGAACACGGAAGTGGAGGAGATCCTGGTGAAAGACGGGCGGGCAGCAGGGCTCCGTTTGAAGGACGGCGCCGAGGTGTCAGCCGACATTGTGGTCTCCAACGCCGATTCAGCCTTCACCTACCTGAACCTGCTCGCACCGGAGCACCGGCGAAAAAACACCGACCGGCGCATCCAATCCTTGAAATACAGCATGTCCCTGTTCGTGATCTATTTCGGCACCAAACGACGCTACACTGACAGCGGTCTGGCGCATCACAATATCATCCTCTCAAAACGCTATCAGGAACTCCTCGATGACATCTTTAAACGCAAGGTGCTTGCGGAGGACTTTTCGCTCTATCTGCATATGCCCACCCTGACAGATCCCTCCCTGGCCCCGGAAGGCCATGAAGCCTTCTATGTGCTCTCCCCCGTGCCCCACCTGGACGCAGACGTGGACTGGACCAAGATGGCCAAGCCCTACCGGGACCGTATCATGACCTTCCTGGAGGAAAACTACCTCCCGGATCTGCAGGAAAACATTGTCGCCGAACACACCATTGACCCCCTGCACTTCAAAAACACCCTGAACAGCTATAAGGGCGCGGCTTTTTCCGTCCAGCCCATCCTGACCCAATCAGCCTGGTTCAGGCCTCACAACCAATCCGAGGATGTGGAGAACCTCTACCTGGTCGGCGCCGGGACCCACCCCGGCGCGGGACTGCCGGGGGTGCTCTCCTCGTCCATCATCGTCGAAAAATTAATTCAGGGCGAAACATAATCGCATGCCGGGTGTTATCTTTACTGGTTAGAGAAAGCAGACCCCCATGACCACCACAGCAGGAACCCTTGCAAGGACAAAAGAATATCGGTTGGCCTTTGAAAAGGTGGAAGCGATCATCCGACAGCACTCCAAAACCTTCTTCTTTGCCACCAGCCTGCTTCCCCGGGCCCAGCGCAGGGCGATCCGCGCCCTGTACGCTTTCTGCCGTGCCACGGATGACCTGGTGGACCAGGAAGACGCCACCATGGATGACGTGGAGGCCTGGCGAGAGACAATCCGCCGCCCCCTCCAGGCCCAGCAGGAGCCCATGCTGAAGACCTGGCTGCTCACCCGGGAGGCCTTTCAGGTCAACCCCCGCTATGAAGACGAACTGATTGACGGGGTGGCGATGGACATCGCCTTCAAACCCTACCAAACATGGAAGGACCTGGCCGATTACTGCTATCATGTGGCGTCCACCGTGGGTCTGCTTTCCATGCCCATCATCGGACTGGCAAAGGGCGTCTCCTGGGAGGAGGCCGAACCTTACGCTATCAAACTGGGAATCGCACTGCAGCTCACCAACATTCTCCGGGATGTCGGCGAAGACCTGGAGCGAGATCGAATCTATTTTCCTCAGGAAGATCTGGAACGCTTCGGGCTGACCCTGAACGATATCCGCTCAAAAACCATGGATTCCCGTTTCATCGCCCTGATGCAATTCGAAGTTGCCCGGGCCCGGCAGCTCTATCAAGAAGCCCTACCCGGTATTCCCATGCTGCACCCCACCGCACGCCCGGCTGTGGGAGCGGCTGCCCTGGTCTACCGCGCCATCCTGGACGAGATCGAAGCCATTGACTATCAGGTCTACGACCGGAGGGCCTATACCAGCGGCCCGCGCAAGATCGCCATGCTGCCGGGGATCTTCTGGAAGATCGCCCGCCTCAAACGCCAGGGCTGATCTTCCCACCCCTGACCCATAGATGCACAAGGCCGGATGCGTCGGCCCTTCCGCACGTTACGGGGCTCAATCGCCCTTTTCCCCCCATCCGCTGGACAAAATGGCATCCGTCATGCGCGCCACCCGCACCATGGCCCGGACATCATGCACCCGGATAATATCCGCCCCCCGCAGAATCCCCACCACCACAGCCGCAGCCGTCCCCTCCACCCGCTCGTCTGGGGGCAGGTCCAGGGTATAACCGATAAAAGATTTGCGGGAAGGCCCCAGCAGGATGGGAAAACCCAGGGCTTTGATCTCATCCAGGCGGTTCAGGAGAGCTAAGTTTTGGGAAACCGTTTTGCCAAACCCAATTCCGGGATCCAGAATGATCTGCGAATCGGCAATCCCCGCTGCCCGGGCCAGGTCCACGCTGTCCAGCAACTCCTCCCGCACATCTCCCAGAAGGTCTGCATAGTCCACCCCCAGATATCGGCCGCCCAAGCGCGCCTGCAGGTCGGCGGACTCCGGCGTCAGGCGGTTGTGCATCAAGATCACCGGCACCCCGGATTCTGCGATCAGGGGCGCCATGTCCGGGTCGGCCCGCAGCCCCCAGACATCATTGATCCAGTCCGCCCCGACATCCAGAGCGGCTTTGGCCACCGGCGCTTTATATGTGTCCACGGAGATGCGCACCTGGGGAAAATTCTCCCGCAGGGCCGCCACCACAGGAACCACCCGTTCGATTTCCTGCCGGGCATCCACGGACTGCGCCCCTGGCCGGGTGCTTTCCCCGCCAACATCCAAAAGATCAGCGCCGTTTCGCAAAAAGATCTCAGCTTGCTGCCGGGCAGCCGCCAGAGGGTCGCCATCCGCCAGCAGACCATCCCCGGAAAAGCTGTCCGGCGTCACATTGATGATTCCCATAATATAGGTGCGTGCACCCCAGTCCAGGGGCGAAGCGGAAGGAATTGGCATCATTTCACATCCTTGTTATGATTTAATCACCTTACAGGAGCCTTTCAGCAGAGGAGTTTTTGGCTCGAAAAATGATATGTTTGTTAAAATAGACGATACGAACTGATATAGTTTTGATAGACTCCGAACACAATAACTGTCAAGAATGAAGTATATTTCAAAATAATTACTGGTTTTTTGGATATCTTTTTCATCGGAATGTAATCAATTAGTTAATGCACAACATTATAGTTTACTTATAATTCTAATTGTAATCGAATAGTGTCTTAATAGTTATGCTTTAAATTCGGGGCAAAAACCGACTGGACATTAATGGGATGAGAAAACACATCAGGATCTGGCTGTTACTGAGTTTATTGTTGGTCCCCGGCGCACTGGCGGCCTGCACACCAGCCGAACAAACCATGGAACCCCTCACGCCGGACTGGGTCAAACCGGTGCATCCCCTGTTTCAGGAAATCTACGACCGCCTGGGGGGTGTTGACGTGCTGGGTTTTCCCATCCGGGAGGCCGCAGTGAACAACGGCTTTGCGCAGCAGTACACCGAAAATGCTTTGCTCATCTACGATTCCTCCGCGCCAGCCACCCAGCAGTATTCCCTGGCCCCCCTTGGTCTGGAATTTTATAACCCCGATCCCCCCCTCACCACCGACGGGCAGTTTGTACAGGGCACCGAAAACGGCCTGGTGGTCTATAAACGCTTTGAAGCCCTCTATCGCCAGTTGGATGGCACCCGCTATGTCGGCCGGCCCATCTCCCATCCCTTCTTCGATGAACAAAACCAGAGAATCGTCCAGTATTTTGAAAACCTGGGTTTTTACACCTCCGCCATAGACCTGTACGACACGGTGCATCTCCTTCCCTACGGCCTGATAGACTGCGACCAGGCATGCCGGGAGGTTCAGTTGGGGAATACCCTCCTTTCCAGCACCCCGGTTCACACAGAACCCTTCCTCGATGCCATTGAGACCTTCGGCCGGGGTGTCACGGGAGCGCCCCTCAGCGAATATTACCGTACCGAAAACGGAGAAATTGAGCAGGTCTACGAAAATGCCATCCTGTATGCCCCGGTGGAGGATCTTTCTCAGATTGGCCTGCGCCCCCTGCCGGAGATGATCGGCATCCAGCAAGCGGTCCCCGTTCCCCCCATCACGGATGAAAACCTGATCTTTTACGCCTATGAAAACAGCGATGTGGGCTATAACGTACCCCTGGTCTTTGACAACTTCATCTGCAGCCACGGCGGCTGGCAGCTTTCCGGCCCCCCCATCACCGAGAGATTCTTTCTCTCAGATGGGATCACCATCCGCCAGTGTTTCAAGAATTACTGCCTGGACTTCATCAAGCCTGAGGACGAGTCCCCCTCCTTTGTCCAGGTTGCCCCCCTGGGCCAGAACTTCATGGAGATGGGCTTGCACCAGCGCCCCGGCACTAAAACCCTCACCCTTTCCGAACCGGATGTTTCCATCGCTGTCTGGGAGGAAGCCCCCTTTGTGGAATCCCAGCAGCAACAAACCATTCACCTCAAAATTATCCAGCCGGGGGACCAGGCGCCGGTGCCCAACCTGGATTCCACCCTGACGGTGATGTTGCCGGACGGTATGAAACTGCGCTACACCATGCCCCCCACTGATGATCTCGGGCAATCTTCCCACCTCCTGCCCACCCTGAACGTTCCCAATGGCTCCCTGATCAGCTACACGGTGTGTCTGGATGTGCAGAGCGATGCGCCCATCTGCAAAATGGACGCCTTCACGGTCTGGTCAAGCCAATAGACAGACCACGCCCTCACTCCCCAGCCGCCTGGGCTTCCCCAAGGACATCCACCCTTTCGATCGCCCCTCCCAGACTGTACACAGTCAATTCAAATGCCAGGCTTTCCCCGGCCGCCAGCTGATTCTGCGCCTCCCACCGGCGCACAGTCACCACCTGTCCGGTTCCATCCAGAGCCGTGGCCGCCAGCCACAGGGTTTCTGCATCCGGCTGACCCTCCGCCAGCGCCACCACCCCGCGGAGGGTGGCAATCCGCCCATCCGGGCTCAGACTGAGGCCTTGCTCCTGAATTTCCAGGGACAGGTATCGGGCATCCTCCGGCATAACCGGCAGCAGAAAATCCACCTCCGCCGAGACGGTATAGTCTCCGGGCAAAGGCGGTTGAAAATAGGCCACCAGGGGCAGCGCTTCCCCGGCGGGCAGCAGATTCAAGGGCATGATGGCCGCCTCTGATCGCACCTCTCCATCCCCAGAGGGCGTCAAGCGGACAACCCCGGAAACATTCTCCAAAGCTCCCGCTGCATCGTTTTTCACCAGGACAAAACACCACAATCCGCCCACAGCATCCGGATAACAGACCGGATCGGCCATTCCCGCATAGGGCGGGGTCGCCGTGGGGGACCCCTGGGCCGTCGGGGTGGGGGTGATGGCCGGGGCCGGGGTGATCGGGATCAGCAACAGGGTCCCCACCGTCATCGCCCGGGGGTTCACCGTCGGGTTGGCGGTCATGATCGCTTCCGGGCTGACATCAAACCGCCAGGCAATGCTGTACATATCGTCTCCCAGCATCACCTCATAATACACTGGGGTCGGTGAGGGGGTGGCTGTCGGAGAGGGCGTCGGGTTGACATACCCGGTGGGGTACGGGGTGGCTGTGGCCGTTCCCGAAGGATAAGGCCGCAGGGTGCCATCCAGGGTGCCAGAAGCCGCCATTGGAGCCTCAGCAGAAGGCTCCTGGGCACAGGCCCCCAGGAGGACAGCCCCCACCAGGATCAGGGACAGGAAAATCCATCGTCTTCGCATGCTGGCATTATACCCCCATTGGGCCCGAGCCAACCCCACGCGTCGAACCCCGGCGCGGGCTAGGGAAAATCCCCAAGATTCCCCTTGAAGGCGCACCCTGCTGTTTGGACCTGCCGCGCTGATCTGCGTTAGAAAACCGTAAGAAGAACAATGCCGGACTTGCCAAGGGCCTCCAAGGGGACTATAATCCTTTAGGAGTTAACAGAAAGATACCTATGCCAACCTATACCTATCAATGTGACAATTGTGGAATCCGTTTTGACCAATATCAGAAATTTTCTGATGATCCCCTGGTCACCTGCCCGGAATGCGGCGAACCTGCTCTGCGCAAGGTCTACCAGCCGGTGGGAATCGTGTTTAAGGGCAAAGGCTTCTATGCAACCGATAACCGCTCCCCCTCCGGTCAATCCTACAGCAGCGAAAAAGAGGACGGCGGCAAAGGGCCCTCAGAGTCCAAAACCACTGAGTCAAAATCCGAGGGTAGCGAAAAGAAAAGCAAACCGGACACAGACTGACATCCCGGCCCATCCGGATTTGGCATAACGGCTCTTCAGGAGCCGTTTTTGTTTTCACACAAAAAATGGATTACAATCGGTAACATCACACCACAAAGGAGCAACCCTCTATGAGCAACGCATTCCTCCGGGAATTGGAGAATGGTCTTGTCCTGCGCCCCTCGCGCCCGGGAGACGCCGAGGCCCTGGCGCAATTCAACCGGACCATTCACGCAGATGACGAAAACGAAGGCAAAGGCCTGGAAGACTGGACCCTGGACCTGATCAGCGGAGAAGGCCCCACCTTTGCAGTGGACGATTTCACAGTGGTGGAAGACACCCAAACGGGTGAGATTGTTTCCAGTTGCTGTCTGATTTCCCAAACCTGGTCCTATGAGGGCATCCCCTTCCACGTGGGCCGGCCGGAGCTTGTCGGCACCAAGCCGGACTACCGGCGCCGCGGGCTTGTTCGGCAGCAGTTCGACCTGATGCACCAATGGAGCGCCGAACGGGGCGAATTGGTTCAGGTGATCACCGGCATCCCCTATTATTACCGCCAGTTTGGTTACGAAATGGCCCTGAACCTCAGCGGCGGCCGGGCTGGATATAAACCGAATGTCCCCGCGCTGAAGGAAGACGAGAAGGAACCCTTCACCTTCCGTCCAGCCACGGAGGCGGATATCCCCTTTCTGATGGCGACCTATAAACGAGGCTGCGAACGCCAGCCAATCAACGCCGTTTGGGATGAGGCCCTGTGGCGTTATGAGATCTCCGGGAAACGCAACTACAACATCAATCGCCAGGCCCTGTACATCATCGAAACCGAAGAAGGCCGGAAAGCCGGCTTCGTCGGCATCCCCGCCCTCAAGTGGCGCGGCGGCAGCATGGCCACCCGCTATGAGCTGGCCGAGGGCCATTCCTGGATGGCTGTCACTCCCAGCGTGATCCGCTGGTTGTGGCAAAAGGGCGAGGAGATGGCCGTAGAACAAAATATGAAGCAGGACAGCTTTGGCTTCTGGCACGGCGAGGCCCATCCCGTCTATCAGGCGGCTGCCAGCCGCCTACCCCGCAAGCGGAAACCCTACGCCTACTATGTGCGTGTCCCAGACCTGCCGGCCTTCATCAAAACGATTCGCCCCGCGCTCGAAAAGCGGCTCTCACAATCCCACTTTGCAGGATACGACGGTCAGATCAAACTCAATTTCTACCGCAATGGGTTGGGGTTGACCTTCGAAAAAGGCCGCCTCAGCAAGATTGAGGCCCTGGAGCATGAAGACCCGGATGACTGCACAGCGAACTTCCCTCCCTTGGTCTTTCTGCAGCTCCTCTTTGGCTACCGCAGCATGGAAGCCCTGGATCAGGCCTATGCTGACTGCTACGCCAGCAAAGAAGAATACGCCCATCTGCTGAACGCACTCTTTCCCAATAAGCCCTCCGATATCTGGCCGATCAGTTGACCAAACAGCAGGACCCTGCCGGACGATCCAACAGAACCGGCCCACCATCTCGTTTCATGGTGGGCCGGTTATCCTTTCCCCTTCCAGTGAGAAAGCGGGCTACCGCCTGAGCCAGGGCCAGCGTTCTTCCGGAGTGCGGGTGTCCTCCGGAGGTTCTGGGGGGTCAGGCTGATCCATCTGGCGGATAGAGAAACTCCCCTCCGGCGGCGGATCATTATCCCCCACATTGCGGTTGACGCCAGCCTGCAAGCGGCGATATTCTTCCGTGCGCGCATAGGCCCGCAGTCTATTGATCCGGCGGATCAGCATGGGATGGGATTGAAAGGCTTCTGCCACCCGGTTGGCCAGCTGGTCGTCCTGAGCATCAATCTGGGCCAGGGCGCGGTCAAAATCCACCTGGGTGCGCACCTCCGGCGCCACCAGCTTGACCAGAGCGGACACCGCCGTATTGAGATCCCCGCAGGCCAGCAAACCAGCCCGGTCCGCTGAATATTCGCACATACGATTCCACCAGCGAAAGGCGGTGTAGAGGATGATCGCCAGGCCAAGGGGGGCCGGGATTCCCGCCAGGCCGCCCACGATAGTGTTCAGCCAGGTATGCCCCAGGGCCACATGGCCCATCTCATGACCAATGATGAAGCTGAGCTCCTGCGGCCCCATCACCCGAAGCAGCGGCGTATACAACACCAGAACCTTGGGCGTGCCGACCCCAAAGGTGTAGGCGTTCACCTGATCCTGACGCACCAGATACACCGCCACAGGCCCGGGCTGAAGTTTCCGGGCGCAGACAGTCACCAGATCGGAAAGGTCCGGCGCGCCGCGGGGGTCCACCCGCAGAGCGCTGCGCATCAAAGATTCATGATGGGAGCGAATCAGCACTGCGCTGAAGATGAACATGCCGATGATTAACACCCCGCTGAGGCAAAACGTGAAGGTGGAGGTGAGGACAATCACCCCCAGCACCAGCAAAATTGTCAGCAGGAGGACAAGCTGTTCATTGTCATGGCGATAGGCGCGGGACTTGAACACAAAACTCACTCCGTGGTGGTTTCTTCCAGGAAACGCATCACTTTCTCAATCTGATCCGCGGGGAGCCTGCCGGTCTTTTTCCAATGATCCAGCAGATCCGTCAGGGTAAAAACAGAATGCATCCGATATCCGGCTTCCGCCAGGGCTGTCTTGGCGCCGGACTGCCGGTCAATCAGCACCACCACATCCGAGACGGTCAACTCCTCTGCGGAGAGTTTCTCAATCGCCTCAAATTTGCTTCCGCCGGTGGTGGCCAGATCATCAATCACCACAACCTTTTCGCCGGGATGATACAGCCCTTCAATATCGGCTGCCGTGCCGTAGGATTTGGTCGTCTTCCGGGGGTAAATCATGGGCCAGTTGCCCTGCAGGCTGATGGCGGTGGCGATGGGCAGGGCGGCATAGGGCAGCCCTGCAATCCGGTCAAATGTCAGGGCCCGTAGAATGCGGATATAGGCTGCTGCAACCTGCGTCATCCACCCGGGAAAGGCCACCAATCGCCGCAGGTCAATGTAAATGGGGGAGATCAGGCCGGATTTGAGGGTAAACTCACCAAAGCGGACGCACCCCATCGAAAGCAGGCCCTCCACGAGGGGCGCCACGATCTGGTCAAAACCAGTCTTGTGAGCCGTGACCCGGGGCCGGGTGTACATCTGACAATCCCGGATGCGCGCCGCCACCTCCCGGGCCGCTGCCTGGGGATCTTCTGCGCGAGATATGCCCCGGCTGACAGTCACCAGCACGCCTAACCCATCCTCCCGCAGCCCAGCCCGAAGCGCGGCCGGCAGATCAGCGCCCTGAGCGCCCAGCCCGGGGGCCAAAATCCAGCTTCCCGGCGCGTGATGCCTCACCCGCCGGAGAGCATCCGGGAAGGTGGCGCCCACCACCAACCCCACATTCTCATTCCGTCCCCATTCGGTAGCAAGCCCGGCCACTTTCTCATAGACCATCATCAAACGGTAATGCCCCCCCAAAGGCAGATCCTGAAGGTCAACGGATCCGGAATTGCTGGTCTTGCACAGCAGAAAAACGCCCCGGGACGGGTCCTGCATGAAGGGCGTCAGGGAATCATAGCCCAGATAGGGGCTCAGGGTGATGGCATCCGCCCCCAGCGTTTCAAATGCGGAGCGGGCATAAGCCCGGGCGGTAGAGGCGATATCCCCCCGTTTGGCATCCAGGATCACGGGAATCTCGTCCGGGATGGTTTCGATCACATCCCGCAACGCAGCCCAGCCTTCGGGGCCCAGGGCCTCGAAGAAGGCCGCATTGGGTTTATAGGCCAGGGCCACATCCCGGGTCGCTTCCACAATGCGACGGCAAAAGGCCAGCGCAGCCTCGCCGGTCTGTTCGGGCAGGTCCTCCGGATGCGGGTCCAGTCCTACACAGAGCAGGGAATCAATGGCGCGGGCGCGGGAATCCAGAATTTCAAAAAATGTGGGCATGGGCCTCCTCCCGGAGCGGTATGTACGGATAGGACAGTTCTGCTTCTATTGTAATCGGATTTTTTCCGGGAGAGCCTCAGGCCTTTCCCAACACCATCGCCAGGAGGGCCAT
>DAOTUG010000048.1:0-17916 GCA_034437335.1 Anaerolineaceae bacterium | reverse complement strand
GCTTTTAACGGCTTGAACACTTGCCCCTAATCGCTTATCCTCATATCACACGAGCACATCAGTGCCATATGATCGCGTCCGAAAGGAGCGCTTCTCATGACCGCAGAATCAAAACGTTCTGATCAGGTGAAAAAACCATCCGCCAGCAGCGCAGCCTCGTCTTGCAGATATGACCGAACAGGAAACCAGCGCAGTGGCCTGACCTTTGCCGCTATTCGTTTCGGTTCGTTTTTTCCAAAAACGAATACCCGCACACCGCTGAAAGGACCTGTCCGGCATAAGGGCACGTCCGACTCGCACCTTAACAACATCATCCGCCGGAGATAAGCCCACAGCGTGGGAGCATGTCTGGAACAAATAAAAAAAAGCTCCCCTCCTGTCGCAAGCATGAACGAGGATGGGGTCAGTTATTGGACAAATAGCTTGATGAGTCCGTATGCGATTGCCCTGGGACAATTCCCCCCCGGGACGCCATCCGTTATAATTCATATTAGTTTCCGCAGCGACTTACTGGTATTCAGAGAAAAGAGCGCATTTCATGACCCATTCGCAAAACACGTCCGCCGGAGCGAACCGGCTCAAGTTCATCATTGGCGGTGTTCTGTTTGCAGCGGCGGTGATCTTTCTGATCATCAGCGCCACCCGGGCTACCGCCGAGTTCTTCATGACGGTGGAGGAACTGCAGACCGCAGAGGAGGATCTGACGGGAGAAAACCTGCGCGTTTCGGGAGCGGTACTGGGCGAAACCATCCGCTTTGACCCGGAAAGCGGATTGTTGCAGTTCACCATCGCCCACATCCCGGCGGATGATGCCTTGATTGAATCCCGCGGTGGGTTGGCGGCTGTCCTTCATCAGGCCGTCAATGACCCCGATACTCCCCATCTGGAAGTGGTCTATGGCGGCGCTCCGCCGGACATGCTCAAGGATGAAGCCCAGGCTATCCTGACCGGCACCCTCCAGCCGGATGGCCGTTTTCTGGCCCAGGAACTGCTGTTGAAATGTCCCAGCAAATATGAAGAGGCCCTGCCAGAGCAGGCGGAGGAATAGCGCATGTTGCCTATTCTGGCCTATCTGACCCTGTCCCTGGCCTTTCTGCTGGCGCTCTATGGTTTGATTGCTGTCATCTGGGGTTTGTGGGACGGTTCCCCACCCTGGATCGAATCGGCTCGCAGAGCCCTGCCCCTGATTTTCATCCTGGTGACGGTGAGCGTGGGGGTGATGGTGTACCTTCTGCTGGCCCATCGCTTTGATGTGGCCTATGTATACAGCGTGACCAGCCGGAGCATGCCGGCGTATCTGCGGGTGACAGCCTTGTGGGGCGGTCAGGCCGGTTCCCTGCTGCTGTGGAGCTGGCTTCTGGCCGCCTTTTGCGCCCTGTTTGTCCTGCGGGATTGGCGCATTGACGGGGATCTGCTACCCTGGATCCTGGGGGTCATGTTCCTGGTCCTGGGATTTTTCCTGGCGCTGAATGTCTTTGTGGAGAATCCCTTCACGCGTTTCTGGCATCTGCCGGATGGCGGACGGGTGATCGCCCTTTTCCCCCCGGACGGGGCCTGGCCACTGGTTCCCCGGGATGGACAGGGGTTGAACCCCCTCCTGCGCCACCCGGGCATGATCCTGCACCCGCCCCTGCTTTATCTGGGTTTTGTGGGCTTTATGGTCCCCTTCGCCGCGGCGGCGGCTTCTCTGGCTGTCGGGCGGCGCGATGACCGCTGGATTCGCATCACCCGGCCCTGGACGCTGTTGGCCTGGGTGTTCTTGTCCCTGGGTCTTGTCTTGGGAATGCGCTGGGCCTATGATGTTCTGGGTTGGGGCGGCTATTGGGGATGGGACCCCGTGGAAATTGCCGCGTTGATGCCCTGGCTGTCTGCCACGGCTTTTCTCCATTCCGCCATGCTGCAAAGACGGCGGCCCGGTTTCAAGCGCTGGAACCTCGTCTTGATGTTCCTGACCTTTGGTCTGGTGATCTTCGGAACCTTCCTGACCCGCTCCGGGGTGCTTTCTTCTGTGCACGCCTTTGCCAGCAGCGCGGTCGGTCCGCTGTTCTTTGGCTGCACGGCTGTCGTCTCCCTGGGGTCCCTGGGCCTGCTGGTCTATCGCTGGGAGGGCCTCGCTGGGGGGGATCCCCCGGCATTCCGCTTTTCCCGGGAGGCCCTGACCCTCTTCACAAATCTGGTGCTGATGAGCATCCTGGCGGTGTGTTTTCTGGGGGTGATCTATCCCCTGGCTTCTGAATTGCTCACCGATACCCAGGTGACGGTTGGCCCGCCCTGGTATGAACGCATCAATGGGCCTCTGTTCCTCCTGCTGATGCTCTTGCTGGGGGTGTGTCCCCTGGCCGTCTGGGGCGGATCCCGGTTGAGGCGGTGGGGCAACCGTCTGATGGTATTTCTGCTTGCTTCCCTTCTGGCGCCTCTGGCCGCCTGGTTGGCCGGCGTCCAGAATGGCCTGGCGGTTTTTGTCTTCTGGCTGGTGGGATTTGCTGTGGTGGTCATCCTTGGGGATTTTCTTCAGGACGTCCAGCGCAGCCGCAGCCAGGGCCTGGGTTTTTTCCAGGCGCTCTGGCGACCGGTGGTCCGTCACCGAAAACGCTACGGTGGATGGCTGGTCCATCTGGGCATTCTGCTCATGGCGATGGGCATTATTGGCATTGAAATCCTGCAGCAGGAGACTCAGGTGACCCTCGCCCTGGGAGAGGGCACGACCCTCGGGGGATACACCTTCACCTTCGCCGGGTTGGAAAGCGGCGAGTCGGACGGAGAACGGCAGATCACCCGGGCTGTGCTGGCCGTCAGCCGGGATGGACGGCCAGCCGGGGCCCTGTATCCTCAGCGCGATGTCTACCTGAACTGGGGGCAATCTTATACCCACCCGGGGCTGAAGAGCAATCTGGCTGTGGATCTCTATGCTGTCCTGGTGGATTGGCGTCCCGTGACCAGCGATCAGGCGACCTTCAAAATCTTCCGCAATCCCCTGGTGAACTGGTTGTGGATTGGGACGGGAGTTCTGACCCTGGGCGCCCTTCTGGCAGCCTGGCCGCAAAAACGATCAAGCGCGCAGAGCGGATACCCTGACCGTGGCAAGAAAAATCCCCGCTCCCTGTGAAGAACGGGGTTGTTCTGATGGACCGACTCACATGCGGTAGTCGGGCCCATTATAGGCAACTTTTCCCAGCCCCAGGATCGGGAGGAAGAGGAAGGGCAGGAGGAAAATCCCGATACCGAAGGCCCAGTTCTTGTCAAATACCCGCGCCAGGTTGATGGCGATGATGCCCCACAGGACGATTTGAGCCCCGGGGATGAGCATGAAGAAGATGTACCACCAGGGGCGCCCAATTATCTGAAACAAAACGATGAGATTGTAAATTGGAATCAGCACGGCCCATCCAGGCTTTCCGGCTTTGGTGAAGATCATCCAGAGGGAAATCACCAGCAGAAGGACCGCGATCAGGATAATGACGACGAAGACCACCACAAAGATTGTACCGAGAAGGTCTTCTTCAGCTTGTAAAAAAACGTGAAACAGGTTGGACATGTGCAGCTCCTTTTTTTGGATGAATGAATTGATTAGAAAATTAAATCATCTCTGAGAAGGCCCAGCCCTGAGATTTTGTGGGGAATTGGAGCGGATACAGGGTCAGATCTCTGGGTCGCTTATTCCGATATATTCAGCCCGGCCCCAGGCCAGGATGGGGAGGAAAATATAGGGCAGAAAAAATATCCCCAGCCCAAAGCGCCAGGTTCTCCCAAAGGCCCGGGCCAGGCGGAGGGAGACCATTGTCCAGAGGACGAACTGGCCAAAGGGTATAAGCAGAAGCAGGATCAGCCAGCGTGATAAGCGCACTGATTCCAGCAGGCCCACTTTGCCGGATTTCAGATAGATCTTGATCAGGGCTGTAAGGAGGAGAATGGCGATGATGACCAGGATACCAAGGCCGCCGATCACAGTGACCATCCACACAAGGTCCTCATGCGCCTGCGCCAAACTCACCTGGGGAGAACTGAAAAGAATATCCCGTACAATCCGACAATGCATGCCGTTCCTCCTTTGGATGTTTAAATCGTATATCAATATTAAACCAACTTTTTGGTGCAGCCAGCCGAATATTGTCTAAGGGGAAGTGAAAACATCAACTTGGATGGAAAATTGACAGCCGATTAAATAATGGTTAGAATAGAAACAGTGCAACATGCACAGATTTTCATCCTCACTGGCTCTTTTTTAGGAAAGGACGCTGAAATGCTGAAATATTTACCTCTTTTTTCCATCCTATTCCAGCAGGATATTGATGAACAGATGGCCATGATCGTTTCGATCATCGGCGGCGTCATTGGTCTGGTCATCGGGATTGTGGAATTGATTGCCATGTGGAAGATCTTCACCAAGGCTGGAAAACCCGGTTGGGCTGTGTTGATCCCCATCTACAATCTGTACGTCATGCTGGAAATCGTCGGCCGGCCGTGGTGGTATCTGCTGCTCTTCCTGGTGCCCCTCGTCAATGTGGTGATTGCCATCATCCTCGTCTTTGATCTGGCGAAATCCTTCGGCAAAGGGGCTGGTTTTGGAATCGGCCTGCTGCTCCTGGGCCCGATTTTCATCATCATCCTGGGCTTTGGCAAAGCGCAATACGTCGGACCGGCAGCCGGGTAAATCAGAAACAATCAGATATTTCATCAATAATTGCCAGACCCTGAGGGACACGCCCTCAGGGTTTGTTATTTACCCTCACCGGGGCTGCCAGGGAATCCCCGGCCGCAGGATCCCGGGATGAAAAACGCCCCGGGTCATTTCGGAGAAATCGCTGCTCTCCGGTCCGGCCAGGTGGGCCGCTGCGGCAATGGCCGCCTGTAAGATGGCAAAGCCGGTTTCGGCGTTGATATAGGTGAGGGTGTCGGTGGTCTGGTGGTAGTGATAATTGCGGTCAATGACCCCGCAGCCGGTCTCCCCCTGATAGAAAAAATTCTCAAAGAGCATCACCGCGGGAACTCCCGCAGCCCAGAAGGGTGCGTGGTCCGAGAGGTCGTAGGCGCTGTCATTATCAATGAAATCATAGCGCAGATCCAGATCATAGGCCGTGATGGACTCTTTGAGGCACTGCCCGATGGCCCGAGACCCGGGCAGGGTGCCGACATGAATTTCAAAGCAGCGATCCTCATCCCAATCGAAAGCGAACATATCCAGATTGATCAGCGCGGTCACGTCGGGGAGCCAGTCGGCATAGTCGGCCACGAAATGTTCGCTGCCCACCCGGGATTGTTCTTCCCCGGTGAACCAGATCAGGTGCAGGGTGCGGCTGAACTGGAAGTGCCGCAAGCGCCAGGCGGCCTCCAGCAAGCCCGCCGCGCCGCTGGCATTGTCATCGGCCCCAGGGGCCAATACGCTGGGGTTTTCGGAAATGCTGTCCAGATGGGCCACCAGAAGCACCCGTTCATCCTGCAGAGTGGGGTCAACGCCGGGAAAGGTGAGGATCAGGTTTTTCCAGTTCCGTTCCGGATAGCGCTCGTCAAATGGAAAATCATAGGTGTGAATGTGAAAATCGGTCCCCGCCTGAAATCCCATCCCTTCCAGTTCCTGGATGAGGTAGGTGAAGGCGTTTGCACCCCCATCGCCATCAAAGAGACTGAAACTGTAGCGCGTGGCGATGGTGGCCGGGCTGGAGTCGGTTTGGATTGGCTGGGCGCCGGAGAGGGTTGCAATCCAGGCCACCCATCGGTGGGGGTCTCCCTCCTCCAGGAGGGCTGCCACCAGCGGGTCGTGGTCGCAGCGCGTCTCCGAAGGGGCGCCCGGGGGTGAGAGCAGGAAGATTGCCGCCAGAAACAAGGCCAGGCCTCGGCGCATCAGTTGCTCCCCCTGGCTGGTTCGGCCAGCCGCGCCGTGGCGGCAATGGCCGCCACAGCAATCCGGTGGGCTGTATCCAGGTTCATCGCGCCGATCAGATCATCGGCGGTGTGATAGTGGGGGTTTTTGTCCGCTTCACCACAGCCGTCCGCGAAATCGTGGGTGGTGAAGTTTTCCAGCACCTCCACCGCCCCCACCCCAACCTCCCAGAAGGCGGCATGGTCGGAATAGCCCAGGGCCTCCCCAATCAGATAGTCATAGCGAATGCCCAGGTCGTAGGCGGCGATGGTGTCTGTCAGACAGGAACCGATCCATTGTGAGGCTTCCATTTCCCCCACATGCAATTCAAAACACCGGTCGTTGTCGGCGTCATATCCGAACATATCCAGGTTGATCACCCCGACCACATTCTCAAGGGCCTGGTAGTGGTGGGCCACATAGGCCCGGCTGCCCTTCAGGCCGATTTCTTCGCCGGTGAAAAAGATGATCGTGATCGTGCGCTTAAAGGGGATGTCTTTGAGGACCTTGACCGCTTCCAGGAGGGTGGCCACACCGCTGCCATTATCATCCGCCCCGGGGGCCCGATCTTCCGGGGCGTCGTAGGCTGTGCTGTCCAGATGCGCTGTCAGCAGAACCTCTTCCTGGGAAAGGACGGGATCTGTGCCTGGCAGGCGGACGATCAGGTTTTTCCAGGTAGGGGAATCGGCTGCGAAGAAGGGGGTGTAGCTGTGTTCTATCAGGGTCTCCCCCGGCATCAATCCCCATTGCAATAACTGTTGGTAGACAAAATCGTAGGCCCGGGCATCCGGGTCTCCGGCAAACATGCTTTCGCTCCAGCGGGTGCGGATGGTCACCATTTCCTCCCCGATTGCGGCCGGTCTTTCGCCGGAGAGAAATTCAATCCAGGTGGACCAATCCGCCTGGTCCAACCGTTCAATCAGGGCGGCCACCTCGGGGTCATAGGGGCAAACGCTCCCCGGTTCCGGCAGGACGATGTCCAATGTGGGGGAAGGCTGGGCTTCCTGGATTGGGCCGGAGGAACCGTTCTCCTCCACCGTCGGCGTGGGCGCGCTGGCGGCGGTGGGGCTGGGTGTGGGGTCTGGAGCGGCGATCGTCACCGTGGGCGGGTTCTGGGGCAGGGGCTGCGGCATCGGCCGGGACAGGATGCCAATGCCAACCAGGAGGGCAATGAAAAAGCCGATGATTTTTCCGAAGATTCTCCGGCATCCCATGCTGTCTTCCTTTCGTTGGTCCGGGTTTAACTTCCCGAATGGGCGGTATGCGTCCATTTTACCTTCAATGCCGCCAGTCTGGCAGGGTGGCCGATCCCGGGATCTTGTTGGATGGGGCAGAGCCTTTTCGGGGCGGCTTGTGTTATGGTATCCTTAGGCTGTCAGCGGATATTCCCCAGTAGGAAAGTAAATATGGGCAAAGGACATTATCGTTATCTCAGCATGGCCATATTCCTTACCGGTTTGCTCGTGATGGGTTTCCTGGTCGTCGGCCGGGCAGCGGCCCAGGAACCAACCCCCTCCGATGACGAGGTGAACCGGATTGCCAGCCAGTTGTATTGTCCCGTGTGTGAGAATATTCCCCTGGATGCCTGCCCGACCCAGGCCTGCGAGCAATGGCGGGATTTGATCCGGCAGAAATTATCCGAAGGGTGGACGGACGAGGAGATCAAAGGCTTTTTTGTGGAGCAATACGGCGACCGCGTTCTGGCCGAACCCCCCCGCCGAGGGCTCAACTGGTTGATCTATGTCCTCCCCGTGGTGGTGGTCCTTTTTGGCGTGTGGATTCTCTGGCGCAGTTTCCGCCAGGCCCCGCCGGTTGAAATTGAACAAGCCGACGCCCCGGAGGATCCCTACCTGGCCCGGGTGGAACGGGACCTGGCAGAAATGGATCGGTCTTCATGAGCCCCTCTGATTCTCCAAAACGCCGCCCCTGGTGGGCCGTTATCGCCTTTCTGGGGGTGATTCTCCTGCTGGTGCTGGTGGGGCTGCCCCTGTTCAACGGCACGGACCAGCCCCCGGCCGTGGGGGAAACAGTTCCGGATTTTGAGGTTGAGACCTTCTTGGGAGAACGGGTATCCATCAACGACCTGCGGGGGCAAGTTGTGCTTCTCAACTTCTGGTCGTCCTGGTGCGCCACCTGCGATGAGGAGGCTTTGCTGCTGGAACAGGCCTGGCAGGTCTACCTTGAGGCGGGTGCCCCCGTGCGCTTTCTGGGGGTGGCCTATATGGATACCGAATCCGAATCCCTTAAGTTTCTGGCAGACTATGGCATCACCTACCCCAACGGTCCGGATCTGGGGGGGCGGATTTCCAGCATCTTTCAGGTGACGGCTGTTCCCGAGACCTATATTCTGGACCGGGAGGGGAAACTGGCCGTGGTCAAATTTGGCCCCTTCGCCAACCTGGCGGAGATCACCGCCGCGGTGGAGCGCGCCTTGGGCCAGTGAATGGGCTTTTCTGCCCGATCAACGGTAATCTATCAAGCGGTGGAGGCATGGTGAGCGAGACACAGCAATCTGCAAAATCCCCCCTGATCCAAATTCAGCATCTATCCTTTGCCGTGCAGGGAAAACAGATCCTGGAGGATATTACCCTGGAGATAAACCAGGGGGAGCGTCTGGCTCTCTTTGGGCCTTCCGGAGCTGGCAAAAGCACCCTCATCCGCCTGTTGAACCGCCTGGATGAACCCACCGGGGGGACTATCCTGATGAACGGCCAGGAGTATCGGGAGATTCCTCCGGGCCGTCTACGGCGGCGGTTGGGCATGGTGATGCAGCAGCCCTACCTGTTCCCGGGCACCGTGGCGGAGAACCTTCGCTTTGGACCGGAAGCTCATGGGGAAACCCTGGATGATGAGGCGATTGAGTCTCTGCTGGCGGGGGTGGATCTGGCGGGCTTTGCTGACCGGGAGGTGAGCAAACTTTCCGGTGGTGAGGCCCAGCGTGTCAACCTGGCCCGGACCCTGGCCAACAGACCCCAGGTGCTTATGCTGGATGAGCCGACGTCTTCCCTGGATGCGGAAGCCCGCCGGGAAGTGGAGGAGACGATTTTGTCTGTGATCGAAAATGGTGACCTGACCTGCATTCTAGTCAGCCATGATGAAGATCAGGCCAGGCGGATGACGGACCGGGTGGCCCTGCTGAAGGAGGGGCGGCTGACGCACACCGGGACGGTGGAGGAAGTGTTCCATGCTGATTGAGTGGATTGATAATCAGATTTTGCTGGGGCTGGCCCAGGCCGGGGTGACCATGCTGGCGGCATTGATGGTACTGCTGGTCACCATCCGGTTGAAACTGGGCCTCGAGAAGGAGATTCTGGTGAGTCTGGGGCGGGGGGTTGCACAGATCGTCCTGGTGGGTTTTTTGCTGACCGTGATCTTCAGCGCCTCCCTGTGGGTGGCCGTTCCTGTCATCCTGGCTATGATCATTGCGGCCGGGGTGATGACCGTCCGGCGGGTGCAGGATATCCAGCGGGCGTTGTGGATCTCGTGGTTGGGGATCGCCATCGGGGCTGGCTCGGTGATCGCCATCATGACCCTCCTGGGGGTGATTGAACAGGACCTGACCTCCATCATCCCCATTGGCAGCATGATGGTCTACGGCGCCATGAACACCAATGCCCTCATGCTGGAGCGTTTTCGTTCTGAGCTGGCGGCCCATGCCGGACAAATTGAGGCCGGCCTGGCCCTGGGAGCCTCGCCGGAGCAGGTTGTCCGTCCCTATGCCCGGCGGGCGGTGGGTGCAGCCCTGACGCCCCGGATCAACGGGCTGCGGTCTCTGGGAATCGTCTGGATCCCCGGCGCGATGGCCGGAATGGTGCTGACCGGGGAGAACCCCGCCTATGCCGGATTTTATCAATTTGTGGTTTCGGGCTCTATCTTTGTCACAGCCGGAATCACTGTGCTGATCAGCATTTTCCTTGTCCGCAAACAGGTCTTTTCAAGGGCGGATCAGTTGCTGATCCGCAGTGAGGAGAAAGCCTGAGGAACTGGATGGGTTAAAGGGGCCACAGCCAGGGCACCATCAGGATGGCGATCAGGAAAATCAGGATGGTCAGCAGGGATCCCACTTTGACAAAGTCAAAGAAACGATAATTGCCGGGACCGTAGACCATCAGACAGGCCGGCTCCAGGGGGGTGATGAAAGAGCAACTGGCCCCAACCGCAATCATCACAGCGAAGGTGCGGGGGTTCAGGCCCAACTGCGCCGCGGTTTGAATGGCCACCGGAATGACCACCACGGCCGCTGCCTGGTTGGACATAGGTTGGGTCAGCAGCAGGCTGAGGACAAAAAAACTGCTCAGGAGCAGGAGCGGGTTGCTGGCGCCCATCAGGGCGACAATTTGATCGGCCAGCAACTCGGCCAGGCCGGAGACCTCCATCGCCCGGCCCAGGGCCAGCATGGAGGCGATCAGCAGCCAGGCATTCCAGTTGACCCGCCGGTAGGCCTCTGTGGGGGTGATGCAGCGGGTGATGAAGGCCACCAGGGCGCCCAGCATCACACCGACCGGCAGGGAAAGCACATTGAGGGACACCAAAATCAGCATAATGGCAAAAATGGCCAGGGCGATAGGCGCTTTTTCTGTCTCCGGCAGGATGTCCAGTTTGCCGGTGACGACCCGAAAATGGTTGTTTTTCGCAAGTCCCCGGATGGTGTCCGGGTCACCCTGGAGAAGGAGCTGGTCGCCGACCTGCAGCCGGGTGCGGCTCATCCGGCGCCGGATGGTTTCGCCCTTGCGGTTAATGCCCAGGACCTGCATGCCATACCGTTCCCGGAAATCCAGTCCCCACAGGGTGCGGCCGATGAGGGGCGATCCGGGGAGGAGGATCACCTCGGCCATGTGCAGCTCCTGGGTGAGATCGCTCTCCTCATCCAGATCCCCGGTGAATTCCACCTTGTCTTCCTCCTTCAGGGCCACCAGATCGTCCCGGTTGCCCTCCACCAGCAGCCGGTCCCCGGTCTGCAGGACGGTATTGGCCCGCGGCTCGACATGATAGCCGGGCTCCTTGAGGATACGGAGCACCGTCAGGTCATATTCCTTGCCCAGGCCGAGTTCGCTCAGGCTTTTTCCCTGCCAGGGGGAGTCCGCAGTCACCTCCAGCTCAGAGCAGTAGGAGAGGATTTCCCGTTGCAATCCGGCGTGTTCTTCAATCCGAACGGGGATCAAGTGACGGCCGATGAAGAACATGTACAGCAGGCCCACAATCAGAATGGGAATGCCCACCGGTGTGAGCTCAAACATGCCCAGGGCGGGCATGTCGTAATTATTCATCAGACCACTGACAACTACATTGGTGGAGGTCCCGACCAGGGTGACCGAGCTGGACAGGATGGTGGCAAAGGCCATGGGCATGAGCAGCTTGGAGGGGTGCATCTTGAACCGCCGGGCAAGGCCGATGGTCATGGGAGTGAAAAAGGCGGAGGTGGCCGTGTTGGACATGAAGGCGCTCAGGAATCCGGCCGTACCCATCAGGATCCAATAAAGCCGGGTTTCGCTGTCTCCGATGCTGCGCAGAATGCGACGGGACATCAACTGGACGACCCCGGTGCGGACCAGGGCAGCCGTCAGCACCAGCAGGCCCAGGATCATGATGGCGGTGTCGCTGCCAAAGCCCTCAAAGGCTGTTTCAGCTGGCAGGATCCCTGTCAGGATCAGGGAGAGCATGACCCCCAGAGCGACAACATCTGCTGGAAGGGTCTCAATGGAAAACAGGACCATGGCGGTCAGGAGGATGATGATCAGCAGGATGATGGAAAGACTCATGGGTTCAATGACCTCAATGATAGGGCGCCCTATCAGAAACAGAGACGAGTTTCATTCATTATACGGTGAAAAACCTCTCATCTGGGAACATTTCTTCTCCAAAGTCCGTCTGTTAAATGCACCAGCGGTTTTCTAACGCGCATTTTAGATGCGTGCAGTATAATCTGAGGCAATGATACACAGTTTACAGCGAACGACTCCCAAGAAAATATTTGTACAACTGGTTTGGGCTGCCCTGGCCAGCGTACTTTTGTTTTTGCTCCTGGCCTTGGGATTCTTTCTGGGGTTTGAGGTCCTTCACAGCAACAAGATTTTTCCTGGCGTCTATGTGGATACGGTGGACCTTTCCGGGCTGACCCTGCAGGAAGCCCAGGACCGTCTAACCCAGGAGCTGCCATACGGTACCCAGGGCATGCTTCAATTTGTTGATGGGGACCTGGTCTGGGAAGCCCGTCCGGTGGATTTAGGTTACAGTCTGGATGCTGAGGCTTCCGCCCGCAAGGCCTTTGCCGTGGGGCGGGGAGAATGGTTGGGGGCCAGTCTCCTCACACAAATCAGGGCGTGGTTTGAAGGGGTTCAGCTTTCACCGGTGGTGGTATATGATGAGCATGTCGCCCAGGCCTATCTGGGAGAGATTGCCGCAGAGATCTACCATCCGGTGGTTGAAGCCTCCCTGGCTTTGGAAGGCACGGAGGTTGTTGTTAATGACGGTCAGGTAGGGCGGTCCTTGCAGGTTGCCGATACACTGGCCCTGCTGACGGTGCCCCTGTCCCAACGGGAAAGCGGAATCGTCCCCCTGGTGGTGGAGGAAACCCCGCCGGCGATTCTGGACGCCAGCGCCCAGGCGGAACAGGCGCGGCGTTTTCTGAGCGCCCCCTTGGTGCTGACCCTGCCCAGCGGATCGCAGGATGCCGGCCCCTGGACCATTTCACCGGAGGATCTCGCGCCCATGCTGACAATTGCCCGGGTCGGGGAGGAGGAAGGTGAAAACCCGACCTACCAGATCGCCCTCAACGAACAGCTCTTTGGCATCTATCTCAACAGCCTGGCGCCTACGCTGTATGTTGATCCGGTCAATGCCCGCTTTATTTTCAACGATGAGACCCGCCAACTGGAGGTATTGGAACCAGCGGTCATCGGCCGACAGTTGGATGTGCAGGCCAGCCTGGATCATATCAATCAATCCCTTGCGGCCGGAGAACACACGATTGCCCTCCAATTTGAACATCTGGATCCTCCCGTCACCGATGACATGACGGGGGAAGAACTCGGCATCACTGAGTTGATTCATCAGGAGACATCCTATTTCTATGGTTCGGATGCCGCCCGGATCCAAAACATTGAGACGGCTGCCGCGCAGTTTCACGGCCTGCTGATCCCTCCCGGGGCCACCTTCTCCATGGCGGAGGCTTTGGGGAACGTCAGCCTGGAAAACGGCTATGCCGAGGCCTTGATAATCTATGGGGATCAGACCATCCAGGGTGTTGGCGGCGGCGTCTGCCAGGTTTCCACCACCCTTTTCCGGACGGCATTCTTTGCCGGCTTCCCGATTGAAGAACGCCATGCCCATGCCTACCGGGTGGGCTATTATGAGATGCGCCGGGATGGCAGCAAGGACCCCAATCTGGCCGGGCTGGATGCCACGGTCTATGTCCCGATTGTGGATCTCAAGTTCACCAACGACACCGATCACTGGTTGTTGATGGAAACCTATCTGGGGCAGTACACATCCCTGACCTGGAAATTTTATTCCACCAGCGATGGCCGCACGGTGGAGTGGACCACCACCGGGCCAACCAATATCGTCCCGGCACCTGACCCTCTCTATCGGGAAAACCCCGACCTGGCAAGGGGCGAGGTCAGACAGGTGGATTATGCGGCAGATGGTGCGGAGATCACTGTCAACCGCACGATCTATCGGGACGGAGCGGTCCTTTTTGCCGATTCTTTTTACACCCAATTCCAGCCCTGGCAGGCTATTTTTGAGTATGGGCCTGGCACAGAGGATATTCCGGATTCGGACTAGGGCCCGAATACTGAGAGAAAAACCTGGCTATGGTACAATAAACCCGGCTTGGAAACAACCGGACGGCACCGTTGTTCGGTCCGGTGCGGATAGAAATTATCTGCCCCTTCCCCGGGGCGCGTAAATTGGAGGTTCGATGGTCAGTCAAGAATTGTTGGACATGCTCCGCTGCCCGCATTGTGTGCAGGATACGGATGGGCTTCTGGAATTGCATCAGGATTCCTGGTTAATCTGTCAGGATTGTGACCGGAAATACCCGATTGTGGATGATATCCCGGTCATGTTGATTGACGAAGGCGAAAAATGGATGGACACCAGCAAGGAAGACCTGCCCGTTCCTCCGCCTTCCATGGACTGAACACCCCCACAACACTACCCCGCATTCCTCATCTGGAAACCCAACCCTGTTACCGCGCAGAAGGCGCCCACATTGGCCGCTTTTTGCTTTGAAGAGATGCTATGAAGCGATTTTTTGAGAAGATCAAGACCAATTTTCCAAAGGATAGGCCCACCCAGATCATTCTTGGTGTGATGGTGATCCTGGCCCTGGTGGGCGCCGTGTATGGGTTTCGCCTGGCCCGGCAGATCGTCTCCACCAATGAGACCTTCAGCCTGCCAGGGGATCCTGTCTTGAACACGGGCGCCGAAGAGGACGGAACAGCCGCTCCGGGAGAGACCGAGGCCGTCCCCCAACCAACAGACCCGGTGGCAGCCAGCCTGCCCACCCCTGAGCCCTGGGACGGCGTCAGCCGTGTGAATGTGCTTGTGATGGGCCTGGACTATCGGGATTGGGAGGCGGGCGAGACCCCCCGCACGGATACCATGATTCTCCTGAGCCTGGACCCCCTCAACAATACCGCCGGGATGATCTCCATCCCCCGGGACCTGTGGGTCAGCATCCCGGGCTTTGATTATGGAAAAATCAACACCGCCTACTATCTGGGGGAGGTCTATAACCTGCCCGGGGGCGGGGCTGCCCTGGCTGCCCGGACGGTGGAAGAGCTCCTCGGGGTGCCGGTGCATTATTATGCCCAAATTGATTTTCAGGCTTTTGTGGATTTCATTGATCACATCGAAGGCGTCAAGATTGATTTCCCCGAACCGATGGTCCTGGACCGGCGCGGCAAGTGGAACACCGTCACGGTTGGGCCTGGTCGGGTCACCCTTCCGGGGGAATATGCCCTGGCCTATGCCCGTACCCGCAGTTCGGAGGGCGGCGATTTCGACCGCTCCACACGGCAGCAGATCTTGATTATGGCCATCCGCGATCGCATCCTGGATTTCAACATGATGCCCAAGCTGGTCGCCAATGCCCCCCAGATCTATGAGGATCTGGCGGCGGGCATCAACACCAACATGGGCTTGAATGAGGCCATCAGGCTGGCCTGGTCGGCTCTGGAGGTGGACCGGGAAAATATCAGCCAGGTGATCATCAGCAATGAATATGTCACCCTGGGCAAATCCCCGGATGGTCTGGATATCCTCAAGCCGATTCCGGATAAGATCCGTCTTCTCCGGGATGAGGTCTTTGGCACAGGGGGAGCCCTGGGGCCGGTGGCCGCTGGAGATCTGCTGGAGCTGGTGGCTCAGGAGGGCGCCCGGGTTTCGGTGCGCAACGGCTCCTATCAGGCCGGTCTGGCGGCCAACACGGCCTCCTGGCTCAAGGATCAGGGCTTCAACATTGTGGAAGAAGCCAATGCCGATTATTCGGTGTACAGCCAGATCTATATCTATAACGGCACGCCCTATGCCTTGCAGTGGCTGTCGGAAACGATGGGCGTTTCTTCTTCGTATATCTTTAACCAGTATGATCCCACCGCAGCGTATGATATTGTGGTCGTGCTGGGGGATGATTGGGCTGCGAACAACCCCATGCCCTGACGGACAACCCATGGTGATCCGGTTGAAGCCAAACCCAACCGGCGGGTTGTGCCCGCCGGTTTTTTTGTTAAGAGGGATATTCTGGCTGCATTGGGGTTCCCCCGACCGCATCGGGCCAGGCGCGCCAGACCAGTGAGATGCCCAGGGACTCGCAGGCCTGCTCTATCACCGCGTGATAGGGCGCCCAGCCTGGCGTCTCTTTGGCCTGGGCCACAAAGCGGACCCGGGTGATGCCATGCCTGGCCAGCCCGTTCATCACCACGGGGAGGAAGTTGGGAACCGCATCCGCCGTGAGGGGTTGATCATACCAGGGGATCGGATCCTGGGGCCTGAGAAGGCCGAATTTTCCAGAGAGGATCAGCATGGGCAGTTCCTGCCGAAGGCTCTCCCCCTGCACCCAGGCAATCCGTCGGCTCCGGTAGCGCGCAATCGCGGGCAGCAGCCCCGGCGCGGGGTTCTTTTCTTTGCAGCAGGTGGTGATCAGAAAGTGCGCCATGGGTTGGCTGGCCGCTGGATCACAGCCCGATGCCTTGGGGGAAGATGTCCGGGTGCCACACAGCCGAAATGAATCCCCGGGCTGTGCGGTCCGCGCTGTAGGGGTCGGCAAACAGACCGCCCCGGACCATCTCCTGATTGGTCAGTCCGAAGAGGTAGTGCCAGACCTGAGAGAAGGCTTTTTCAAAGGGGAGGCCGTATCGGAAAGGTGTCAGGCCTTTAAGGTCCTTTCGGAGGGCGCCCAGGTGCTCTGGCAGCCAATCCGCAAGGATCTTCTGGCTCTTGGCAAGCACAGCCTGTGTCAGGGGCTTATCGCTCCTGGGCAGCACCGGAACGGCCGGGTGCCATTCTCCGGGGGCTCCCCGGCGGACGTAGGCCAGTTCCTTCAAGAGGGCTATGAGATGGGCGGACCGTTCCGGCGGAAGGGTCACGATCCGGGAGACTTCCTCGAGGGTTCGACTGCCTCCAGCCAGGGAAAGCATCACCCGGCCGGTGTCGTGGAGGAAATCTTCCCAGTAGGGTGAGATCCCGGCGTTCAACCGAGCTGCCAGGGTTTCCGGGAGGCCCATGTGATAGACCTGTGTACTGACTCGCCAGGCCAGGTCCGGAAGGGCATTGCGCGGCTGGGCAGCATGATCGCCAAAGGAGGTTAGCACGCAGTCCGGGAAATAGGCGTTGTGGCTGCCCCAATAGATGCCGCGCACATCCCTTTTGTCCCGGGCTTCGGCCCAGGCGATATAGCGATCGCCCAGCTCCGTTGCGGTGGTTTCCATGCGGATCCCCAGTTCCCGGGTGATCTCCAGCCCCTCCCAATCCAGCGAAAAGCATCCTATCAGCAGGAAGGCCAATTCCTGGGGGTCATTGTCCGGGTTGGTGGTCCAGCCCAGCATATCCCGGAAGGCGTCTTCCTCGGCCAGGTAGCGCTCCGCCAGGTCTGCAGCCAGGGCGCCAGTGACCTCTTTGATGGTTTTCAGGTCCTCCGGCAGGAAGAGGATGAAGTTGATCCGGCAGCGCCCGGCTTCCCGTTTGAGGAGTCCCGCTTTTTCCAGGTCTTCCAGGCGGATGTCTGTGCCCTCCAGGGCAGCTTCAACGGCCGCGGGGGTTTTGGGTTCCCGGGCAACTTCCAGAAGTAAATTCTGGATGGAAACATGGGAGAGGAGATAGGAGGGGTTCCGGTTGCGAGGGGTTTGGGGACTCACCGAACCGGTGATGCCGAAGGCGAGGGGCTTGTTGGTCATTTTGGAGCTCCTGGGTTCATTTCTTGCGCTGCCAGCCGGATTGGATTGTTCGGTTCTTCAGATTCAGCCGGGCATTCCAGAGATACGATTTTGGCCAAGTGCGGAACATGGGGGCGACCAAGTACAGGGCTTTGACGAGGAGTTTTTTCTCCCTGGGCTGCCACCCTCCGCATGGGTGCACCCGCAGGTCCACGCTGTCTTTGCGGCGCGCCAGGGCGTAGGTGCCTGTCAGACGCCCGGCCCGCGGGCCGCAGTCAATGGTAAACCTCCCTGCCAGCTCGGTGTTGGGGGCCAGGGCTGCCAGATCCGGGATGGGCGGATCAAAGCGGATGGGAAGTTGGTGGTTCTTTCCGGCGGCGCGCAGGGCAGCGATTTCCAGGCGCCCGTGGTTGTCCACCAACTCATATTCGGCTCCATTGGTTTGGAACCGCCCCGGTCCCTCTGGTTGATACACGGAAAGCGGACCCTCCCGGGCTTCATTCCAGAAAACCGGAAAGGGATCGGCAGCGTAGCGCGTGAAATACAGGGACTGGCCGTTCAGCCGTAGGGGGAGGGTATCCGGTGAGTGGAGACGCCCATTGATCTCGATGATAAATTGGGTGCCCTTGCGGCGTACAAAGGTGAAATCGAAGAGGATCACCAGGGGCAGGGAGGGCGGGT
>DAOTUG010000047.1:0-11896 GCA_034437335.1 Anaerolineaceae bacterium | reverse complement strand
GTATACCGCAAGAAGGGAGGGGGTGCACCTAATTCAGCAGCAGGGTTTTTCTGCAAGGGCCATCCCAATACCCGGCCCAGGCTGCATCGCCCCTTTTCCAGAGCCCTTGGCATCAATGGTATAATCCCTAGGCAAAATACAGACAACGGATTGAGATTGAAGACCCTATGCTTGAAAAACTTGAAGGCATCCTGAAACGATTTAATGAAATTGACCAGCAATTGGCGCAGGCCCAGAGCGATTATTCAGTGGTCATTGAACTCTCCAAGGAACGCGCCGAACTGGAACCCCTCGTTACCAAAACCCGAGACTATCAGGACACCCTGGAAAAAATTGGGGAAACCGAATCCCTCCTCGAAGCGGATGATGAAGAACTGCGCGCCATGGCTGAAATGGAAATGTCCGCCCTGACGGAAAAGAAGGAACAGCTTGAGAATCAGCTCAAGAGCATGCTCGTGCCCAAGGACCCCAGGGACGAACGGAACGTCATCATGGAAATTCGCGCCGGCACGGGGGGAGATGAAGCAGGCCTCTTCGCGGCCGATCTTTTCCGCATGTACTCCCGCTTTGCAGAGCGGAAGAACTGGAAAACCGAGATACTCACCATGAACGAAACCGGCATCGGCGGCCTGAAGGAAGTCAGCTTCATCATCAAAGGCAAGGGCGCTTACTCCCGCCTGAAGTATGAATCCGGCGTTCATCGGGTGCAGCGCGTCCCGGAGACAGAATCCCAGGGACGCATTCACACCTCCACTGTGACGGTAGCCGTTCTGGCGGAGGTGGACGATGTTGAGATCGAAGTTCCCGACTCGGATATCAGCATTGATGTATACAAGTCAGCCGGCGCGGGCGGACAGAACGTCCAGAAGAATGCCACCGCTGTGCGGATCACCCACCTCCCAACCGGGATGGTGGTGGCCTGCCAGGATGAACGCTCGCAGCTCCAGAACAAGCAGCGGGCCATGAGCATCCTCAAAGCCAGGTTATACGAAATGGAAGAGCAAAAACGGCAGGAAGAACAGGCCGCCACCCGACGCTCCCAAGTGGGCACTGGAGAACGGTCGGAGAAAATTCGCACCTACAACTTCCCCCAATCCCGGGTCACAGACCACCGCATCAACGTTTCCTCCTACAATCTGAGCGGTGTTCTGGATGGGGACATTGATGAGTTCATTGAAGAACTCTCCCTCAAAGACGAGGCGGAAAAATTGGCCCTGGTGGAGGAGGCCGGCAATTAACCTGCACAAGGCCCGGTTGGCGATCCAGTCCGCCCTGGCGGAGCAGGGAGTGGACAACGCCGCCAACACCGCCTTGCTCCTCCTCAGCCGGATCCTGAACCAGTCAAAGACCTGGGTCCTGGCCCACGGCGAAGAAAAACTGACCCCTCATCAAAAAACAACCCTGCAAGAGAGCCTGAAACGGCTTCTGCAGGGTTTTCCACTGCCCTATGTCCTGGGCGCCTGGGACTTTTATGGGCGCACCTTTGAGATCACCCCGGATGTCCTCATCCCCCGGCCGGAAACCGAGCTCCTGGTAGAGCGGGCCCTGCACCACCTGCAAGGGAAAAACCATCCCCGCCTCGTGGACGTGGGGACCGGATCGGGAAACCTTGCTGTGACCCTGGCCTGCGAACTGCCGGAGGCCCGGATCCTTGCCTCGGACATCTCCCGCCCGGCCCTCCAGGTGGCGAAGCGCAATGCCCTGCGTTTGACCCCCACCTCGATTGATTTTCTGCAGGCAGACCTGCTGACCCCCATCCGGGGGTCCTTTGATGTCATCTGCGCCAATTTGCCCTACATTCCGCGCCAGATCCTCTCCGGCCTGGCCGTTGGCCAATGGGAGCCGCATCTGGCCCTCGACGGAGGGGAGAGCGGCCTCAGGCTGATTGCGCGGCTGCTCCATCAGGCCGTGATTCGCCTCCAGCCCGGTGGCGCGATCCTCCTTGAAATCGAAGCCACCCTTGGCGCGGCAAGCCGACAGCTTGCCCTGACCTGCCTGCCCTCTCACTCGGTTCGCCTTGTCCGGGACCTGGCCGGCAACGATCGTCTGGTGGAGATCGTGGCGCCCTGAAAAATAACCGGTTTGGAGTTAGAATAAAGCACACCTGCACCCACCGAAAGGGACCCTATGACTGCAACACCCGTTCTTTCCATTGAAGACCCCCAGGCCATCCCAACCGCCGGTAAGATCCTCACCAATCATGGGTTGGTGGTCTTTCCCACCGACACCGTTTATGGGGTTGCGGCCCAGGTCACCAGCCCTCCCGGGATCCGATCCATCTATGCGGCCAAGGAACGTCCGGAAGAAAAAGCCCTGCCGATCCTGATTGGTGAAATCACCCAGCTCGATCCCCTGATCTTGTCCACAACCAAGACCGTTCGGCAAATCACCCGCGCCTTCTGGCCCGGCCCCCTGACCCTGATCCTGCCTAAAAGCGCGGCCGTGCCGCTGGAGCTCTCCCCCTATCCCACTGTGGGGATCCGCATGCCCGGTCTGCCCTTCACCCTGTCGCTGCTCAAGCACACCGGACCTTTGGCGACCACCTCCGCCAATCTCTCCGGCGGCCCGAATCCCACCACCGTCGCAGAGGTCCTTGAGCAGCTCGACGGCCGGGTGGATCTGATTCTGGACGGCGGGTCAACTCCCGGCCCCACCCCCTCCACGGTAGTGGATGCCTCCGGACAAACCCTCAACATCCTGCGGGAAGGGCCCATAACGCTGGCTGAGCTCCTGGCGGTGACAGGCGAGGGTTAAGCCCATGCAGCTTTTCAACAGACACCTCACCCTGGAGATTCTTCCGGAAGAAAGCGCCTATCGCCTGGTTTCCCGCCAGCATCACGGGGGAAGCCTGACAGCCTCCTTTGCTGCCCGTGTCCGTCTGAACAACTCCCCCCTGACTTTGCACGGCGGTTCACCTTCAGAGAGCATCCCGCCAATACCCCAGCGGTTCACCACACCCGCTGGACGGCTGCCAGGCTTGATCCTAACCTGCCTGCAATCCCATCCGGGGATTTCCCTGAAGCTTCATGTGGGGCTTCATCCTGAGGCCCCCTTTGCAATGCTGCAGCTCGTTCTAACCAACCACTCTGCGGACACGCTCTCCCTGGAACGTCTTACCCTCTGCGATGCTCCGGCAGGCCGGCTGCAGCTCTCCCAGGAAGAATCCCCAGACCCGGCCTTTTACAGCCACGGCTGGGCCTCCTGGTCCACCACGGGGGCCTATGGCTTAGGAGAAAAACAACGCCGCTCGATCCTGGGGCCCTTACAAAACCCGATGGTGATCAATCCCGACACTCCCCAGCCCCGGAAGCCAAACCATCTCTCGGGAGACATGTTCGGGGTTTTGGGAGACCGCCGCAGCCGTCTGGGGCTCCTGGCCGGGTTTTTATCCCAGAAGGCCCACTTCGGCAGCCTGGAGGCAAACCTCGAACCCCAACCCGCCCTTGCCTTCTGGGCCAGTGGTGATTCGGCCTGCATTCCCCCGGGGGAAAGCATCCCTACAGACTGGGCTGTCCTGGGTTTTGTGGATCTGGATCAACCCGACCCCCTGGGGCCCTATCTGGGCCTGGTCGCCCGGTTCCATGAGATCCATTCCCATCCACCCGCACCGGTGGGGTGGTGCTCATGGTATCATTTTTATACGGATGTCACCGCTCAGGACGTCCATCAGAACCTTTCTGCCCAAACAGCGCTGCAACCGGAATTACCTCTACGCCTGCTGCAAATTGATGATGGTTTTGAGACTGCCCCTGGGGACTGGTTTAATTTCAACGCCGGCTTCCCGGAGGGCCTCCGCCCCCTGGCGGAGGAGGTGAAATCTCGGGGATTGATCCCCGGGTTATGGCTGGCCCCCTTTATCCTCCACCCCAAAGCAAAAATCGTGCAGGAACATCCGGATTGGCTTCTACGGGATAAGAACGGGCGGCCGGTGCGGGCTGGATTTGTGTGGAATCGCCTCACCCTGGCCCTGGACCTGACTCATCCGGAGGCCCTGGAATATGTCTGCCGGGTCATTCGCACGGCTGTCTCGGAATGGGGGTTTGAATATCTGAAGCTGGATTTTCTTTATGCAGCGGCCCTGAAAGGCGCATACCAGGACCCCACCCAAACCCGGGCCCAGGTGCTGCGCAAAGGCCTGGAGGCTCTGCGCCGGGCAGCCGGGCCCACAGTGCCCATGCTGGCCTGCGGGTGTCCCCTCGGGTCCGCCCTGGGGCTGTTTGAAGCCATGCGCATCAGCGCCGATGTGAGCGGCCACTGGGAACCGCACTTTCCACCAGTCAGCCCCCTGCTGCGCAAGGAGCCGCACATGCCCGCCGCACGCAACGCCTTACAAAACATCCTCACCCGGGCCCCCTTGCATCAACGATGGTGGGTCAACGACCCCGACTGCCTCCTGATCCGGCCGGAAACCAATCTCACGCTGGCAGAAGTCCAAACCCTGGCGACAGCCATCGCCCTGACCGGGGGTTCCATGCTGCTCTCCGATGACCTCCCCGCCCTGCCTGAAGATCGCTTGCGCATTGCCAAAGCCCTGCTGCCCCTGATTGACCAGCGCGCCCGGGTGATAGACTGGTTCGACTCGCCCACACCCCAGCGGCTGCGTCTGAATCTGAACGGGCCGGCCGGTCCCTGGCACCTCCTGGCGCACTTCAACTGGACAGACCGCCCGGCCAACGCTCCCTTTGACCCCCAAACATATCACCTTCCAGGGGAACAAAGCTGGTGGCTGCGCTCTTTCTGGGATGGCTGCATCGCCCAACAATCCCCCGATCTCCCCTGCCAACTTCCGCCCATTCCGCCCCACGGCGTTCGCCTTATGGCCCTCCGCCCTCGGGAGGAAACCCGGCCGGCCTATCTGGGAAGCGATCTGCACATTTCCCAGGGTATGGAAATCTGCCAATGGGAACAAGCCTCCTCCCGGTCCCTGACCCTGGTGTTGAACCTCAACCGGCGCGCTGACGGCGCGCTGGCCCTGTATCTGCCCTGGGAGGTGAACGCTGTCCGGGCAGAGATCATCGGTCCCCTCCCCATCCGGGACATCGGGGAAAACAGGATCCTCCTGCGGGTTGCCCTGCCGGAAAATGCCCCCCTGGTCCTCCACATTGCATAAAGACCAACGGATTCAGGCTATATCCTGGGTTTTCACCAACACGGTGACCACATCCGGGTTCTGAAGGGGGAAGATCCGATGTTCATACCCCTTGAAAATAAACCGGATCAGACGCAAATCCTTCTTCATCTGCAGAATCAGACACACAGGGCCCTCATGATGTTCACGCAGTGTCCTGTAGAAAAAATTCCGGCATTCCCGGATGGCCAACAGGCTCAGTCGGGATTCGGGAACCACCAGCCGGGAGAACTCAAAGGTCAGCAAATTGGATTGTTGAAGACCCTTCCAGGAGTAAAAATCTCTCTGGGCCTCAGCCGTGAAGGGGAAAAAACGCTGTAAGAACATGGCCTGCTGGAATGGACCCAGATGAAGTAAAACCCGCATATAGTTCTCATCAACTCGGGAGTAAATAACCACATGCTCCCCATCCGCATATCCGCCCCTGTGGATTTCCCGATGCACCTCGGGGTCACTGCTCAGGATCAGTAGATCCCAGGGATCCACCTCGAAAGGATGCGGTGCGTTGGGGATAAAGCCCTCCAGAAAACCTTCCACAGCCGGGATCGCTGCATCTTGCATATATCGGCTGCGCCAGGAGCGAATAAACCCCCCGGACTCTTGCCCGGCCCGATAAATCGGAATGTCCCACCCTTGCCCCAGGGCCAGTTGCGCCCGGCCTCGCAGATACCGGGCCAATCGGGATTGATTTCGGGCCGTGACACGCCCATTTCCTGATTGCGCAAAGACATCATACTGAAACAAGGCTGCGTGGCGGTTCAACAGGGTGATTGTATTCTTAAGACAGCCAGACATGGATTGCGTACTCCCTGAACAGGTAATCATACCAACAACACAATAAGGGCCAGCCTCCCAGGCTGGAGCAAGGATGATATATATGTTCTACATATACTTATTATAACAAAATAATACACAAAAAAACCACCATTGCGCACAGGCGTTTCCCCCCCCCAAAAAAAAGAAAATGCCTGTCCGGAAAACCAAACAGGCATCATGGAGATTATGCGGATGAGATCAGACCCACGGGATTGAGTGAAATGCGGCCTATCCCTGGATGGGAGAAGCAGCCGAGAGAGGTTCCTCCGCATCCTCGACGCCCGCAACCGCTTCCGCCGTATCCGGAACGGCATCCGGGATCTCACTTTCCAGATTGCGGATGCGGGGGTTTGCATAGGCCAAAAGGCTGACCAGCAAGAGGACGAATCCGCTTGTCGCCAGCATCAGGCCCAACCCACGGCCAGGCCCCACACCAATCCAATCCGCGATGAAGGTGTCAGCCAGGGCACCCTCTTCCAGGAGCAGCGGCGTAAATATGCGATCCGCCAGGATACCGCTGAGCAAAAAGGCCAAGGGCATCATGGATTGGGAGATCATGCTCCGGGTGGCAAAGACCCGCCCCTGAACCGCAGGGGCCACCTTGGCGGAAAACAGCGCGGAGCTGGGTCCAGAAGCCAGGGGGATGAAAAACATCAGCAGAAACAAGCCGGCTGCCACGGTACCCATGGACGGCCGGAGACCGGCCACGGTGAATCCGAAGGACGCCAGGACAATGAAGGCGACGATGGCAAGAATGCGGTTCTTCTTCGGTCCGCCCCAGACGCTCATCAACAGGCTGCCAGCCAGCATCCCCAGCCCCATGACCGTCTGTGCAAAGCCTAAACGGGCTGGATCGCTGAAGGAGAGCACCAGGGGGCCCACCAAAACGCCAGAGATATTCAAGAAGAAATTCACCACGGCAAAATATCCCAGCAACCCCAGAAGGCCCCGGCGTTCTGTCAGATAACGCAATCCAAAGGCCACATCCTTGAAAAGGGTGCCTTTGTCCCCTCCCGCTGCTGCCCTTTCCGGCTGGGGGATGCGCACAAAAACCAGCGTCAGCAGGGCGATCAAATAGGTGACAATATCAATCAGGATCACGCCCCGCATACCAATGATTGTGAAAAGGGCGCCTGCCAGCAAGGGCGTCAGGATAGATTCGATGGCCTGCCCCATCTGGATCATGCTGTTGGCCCGGGTCAGTTGCTCCTTCGGCACCAGCATCACAATCGAGGCGGAATAGGCCGGCTGCTGGAAAGCGGCAAAGGAAGACCCAAGAAAACTGAGCAGATAGATCATCCACACGGTCATTTGATTCGTCAGAAGCAAGACAGCCGTCGCCAGGGTCACCAGGCCCACCAGGGAATCAGAAATGAGCATGATGGCCTTGCGATTCCGACGGTCGGCCAGGGCCCCAGCCAAGGGCGAAAGCAGGATTCGGGGCAACACGCTGAACAGAGCCGTCAGGGCAAAGGGCGTGGCCTGGCCGGTCCGTTCAAAAATCCATACCGCCAGGGCAAAATGGACCAGACCGGATCCGATCATGGAGGCCAACTGCCCCAACCAGATAATGAGAAACGTTCGCATGCTGCCCTTATTCTTCATCATCGCATTTCCTTTCCTGCTCTTCTCCTGACCCCGTATCCTCATCATAATAATAACTGGGGTAGGCATAACACACCAGATTGTACACACCCACATCCTCGCCGTCCCGATCCGCATCGGGGAGTTCGGAAAAGGCCTCCAACAAGGCTCTGAATTCCTTCAGGAAGTCCTGATAGGTTGCATCATCCAGGCGTTTCTTGATTTGGATCAGGACCATGTCCCTGGGATTCGGCCTGGCCCCCCGGGAGAGGTGAAATTTCCGGGCCTGTAAACTCCGCAGGACATCCTCCCGGGTGGCATCAAGGGAGGAGGTCACCATTCGGGCGATATTATCTGCCCCGGAATCCGAGGAAAAATTGATCAGGTCCTTCTTGATATCAATGTCCTCAGCCGTGAGCCAGTAGATTTTTTCAATGATATTGTTGACCTGCCTGGTCTTCACCACCCGGATCAGGCCGTGCTCTTCAAGCAGGTTGAAATGATAATACAACCGGCTGGAAGAAAGGCCCATTTTCCCTGCCACCTGTCCGATGGTCATCGGTTCCTGGTTGAGGATGCTGACAATCTGGGATCGGAGGGGATCCATGATAATCCGCAAGGTGTCCATGGTATCAACCAGAAACACGGGATCCCGAGAATAGGGTTGGCTCATTTTATCACCTTTCAACGCTTAAAAATACTTTAACGGTGAACCAAGTTTATACGACAACATCAATTTTGTCAAGAAACGCGCCAGGGCGAATTTTCAACCCCCTCCTGCCGCGAAAACAGAGCCGTCCTGTCCAGGACGGCTCTGGAGGATATTGTTGTTTTTCCCAAAAAAGGTTGTTGCTAGGCCTGGGGATCCGGCGGGTTTTCTTCTTCAGCGGCCCTGGCTTGCAAGGCGGCTTTCCGGGCCTTTTTGCGCTGGCTGCGTTTCTTCAGAACCCGCACCAGGAAATAAATCCCGAAACCCAGAGGGATCAGGAAGGGCAGACAATAGATGCCGAACCAGATTGCCGCATCACCCAGAAGCTGAAGGGTGTTGATGAGAGATTCCACCGCCCGCCTGGCGGTGCCCCGGGGCGTCCAGCCGGCTATTTCAATCGGCTGCAGGGATTCCTTGGCCACAATCTCAACGCTGATGGAAGAAAGGGCAGCCGATTCTTCCAGATATTGCATGCGCCCCTTGACCAGTTCAATCTCCCCGCGGTAGTACGTCAGCTCATCAAAGATAGCCAGCACATCCTCGGGGTCCTCAGCTTCCGCCATCAACTCCACCAGGGCCGACTCAGCCGCTTCCAAATTGGTCAATCGGGATGACAGATCGGTGTACTCCGCTGTGACGTCCTGGCCGGAAACACTCTCCGAAATGACGTCCTCGTCCGGGTTGGGGGTCAATTGCCGGATTTCGGAGAGAAAGGCATCCAGATCCTCCGCGGGCACCCGCACGGTCAGTGTGGCCCGGGGCAGAGATGCCCCGCTGGACGTGGTGGACTGAAATATATTGGATGCCACCACAAAGCCGCCGGCCTCCGCTGCCATCTGGGTGATGGTTTTCAGAGCCGCATCCGGATCTTCCACAGCGATGAAGAGATCCGCATTGTAGACCACCATCCGTTCCACAACGCTGGCCGTACCATTTCCGCTCCCGGCAGTGCTTCTGTCCCCCTCCGGAGCCTCCTCAGCGATGAAAGTCTCCTCCACTACACCCTCATAATCCGCATATTCAGCTTCCTGGGTTGCCGCAGGGGCGGATAATTTCTCGATCTCGTCCTGGGCACCCATCATCGGCGCACAAGCCCCAACCAGCAACCCCAACCCAAGTATCAGAGTGATCAACCAGAATCGCCGTTTCATTTTCATCTCCTTTTAATTCTGCATAGATTCGTGTCTTCTTCACACAGTAGACGCACAGTGCATGTCAAAAGTTCCTTTGATAAACCTATTTTAACGGGTTTCAAGGGAACGGAATTGACAAATTATTGACGTCGGGATGATATTTCCCGGATTACCAGCCTTCTTCCAACCGGTAAGCATGCCGGCGGGGCAGTCCGGCAGCCAGGATGCGCTGTTGGACCTTCTCCACATCGTAGGCAACGCGATGATAGGTCCAGGTTTCCCCCGCCTCCCCATTTTCATAGATCAGATACGATGCGCGGGGATCATGGTCCCGGGGCTGGCCCACCGAACCAGGATTGACAATGCATTTCCGATTCAACGGAAAGCCTATCTCTGGCTCAGGAAAATGCAGTTCTGTTGTGGCAGGGGCCTCCCCTTCCATGCAATACACACAGGGGATATGTGTATGCCCCACCAGGCAGATCCGGGTCGCAAAGGAGGCCATATTGTTTCGGGCCGTCTCGAGATCCATAATATATTCCCAAACGGGATTCCGGGGGCTGCCGTGGGCCAGGGTAACCCCATCCACAACCACCGTTTCCTTCAAATTCCCCAACCAGCGTCGGTTTGAGGGAGTCAGTTGGGATTCCAACCATTCCAGGGAATGGCGCGCCTCCGCATTAAAGGCCTGGACATCAATCTCCCCCAGGATGGCCGCATCATGATTTCCCTTGATGCAGGTCAGATTGGACAGGTTCCAGATGCGTTCGATGCACTGGTTGGGATCAGGCCCATAACCAATCACATCCCCCAGGCACCAAACGCGATCAACGCCCTGGGCGTCTTCAAGGACCGCCTCCAAGGCGGTGATATTCGCATGCAGATCCGAAAGTATCAGTGTTTTCATCATTCAGGGTAAATAGAAGTTGAAAGTCCACAAGCCAGCATCCTCAACCACTCCGGAATTGATGCCCATGATCACAATCCAGGAATTACCCGGTTTGAGGGGAAAAGCCGCCCCGCTCTGATCCAGGAACTGAATGGGTTGGGTCTGTCCCACAGCTTTCCAAGTGGCCTCATAAGCCTGCCCATCACGGAAGATGATCGCCCTGCGGCCAGCGGTGTTGCCCCAGATGTCAATATCGTGCATGGCTGGAGTATATTCTGTGTAATAAGCAAAAACGACAATCACATTGGCGAAGGCGAGCTGTTCTTCAGTCTGGCTATCCACCAGGGGGATCATCTCCAGATCCTGCCCTTCCTGGACGTCCTCAATCCAGCGCAGGTACAGACCGGATTCAACATCAAATCGCCACTCTCCCCGGTTCTGATTGGCAAACAGAATCGTCGCCTGATCCCCCGCCGCGCCTCCTTTCGGAGCTTGGGGGGAAAAGAACATTCCTTCCAGGGGGAAACGCTGGTTGACCACCCCACGCGTTTCCGCCAGGGCGGTCAATTCCGCGGAGTTAGCAAAAACGCTGGTGACAATATTGCGGCCGTCATCACAGATGGCGGGGCAAACATCTCCGGTCCCACTGATCGCCCGGTCCCCCAGGGCGCCCACAATCTGGCTCAGGATGGTTTCATAAGCTCCCTGGAAACCCAAGATGCCTTCATACATCGAAACCAATTGGGGGTCCACCAGCCGACCGGAACGCACTGGGCCGATCTTCTCGGCATCCTGACTGTAATACACCGCCATGAATCGGTTGGTGCCATAACCAATATAGTACTCAAACACAAGGTCAGCCAGGGACAGCCCAGCATGGGGCCGCCCGGAGGCGGGGTAGTTGGCCACCTTCACGAATACCGGCCGACGATCCAGCAGTGTGGGATCGCCCACCACCAGCCCAGTCAGGGGATTCACCCCCTCAGGAAAATCCACCGGGCCTACCGGCGCGGGGGTTGCCGTAAGGGTAGGCGTGGGCGTGGGGGCCTCAGGGGTCATGGTCGCCGTGGGTTCTGAGAGTGTGGCCGTCAGGGTTTCCGAAGGACGGGCGGTCAAAGTTTGGGCAGCATACGTCTCCGCCATTTCAAGCTCTGTGGGTCCGGACGGCCCACAGGAAACCAAAAGGGTCAGAATAAACAGACACAGTGCAGTCAATGTTGCTGGAGTTTTGCTCATAATCATTCCTCGTGGTTGATTTTACCGCACTTCCCGAATCCCTGCCCGGAAAGGGAAAATACCCCCAGGGTAATCGCATTTGAGAAATTCTTCGCCTTGAATGCAATCGCGACATCCTGGATCATCGTTGCGGATGAATCAAGCGCAACACCGCTTTCCAGGAAAACCCCACCCACCCGCAAGCTGAGTGTCCTCACAAGCTGGGGGGCATCACAAGCTGAGCGCCCTCAAGGCGCTTCAGCGCTGTGCAAAGGGCCAAGAGGCCCGTGCTGCCCCATCAGCGCAGTGCAAAGGGCCAAGAGGCCCGTGCTGCCCCATCAGCGCAGTGCAAAGGGCCAGGAGGCCCGTGCTCGCCGCGCTTGCAGCCATCTGACGCAGCCATCTGCGCAAGCCCAACATGC
>DAOTUG010000046.1:0-2521 GCA_034437335.1 Anaerolineaceae bacterium | reverse complement strand
CTTTGACCATAAACCTGAAGCTTGGATCTCCTTCAATCTTGCTTTCATGCTTTCAATTTCAAGATATAAATCTGAAAATGGGAGGTTTTCCAAATCAGAAACAGAATAATGTGCGTTATAAGTGGAGATGCCCATAACGGGAACTCCATCGAGAAGATCGTTTGCATTTTCATGATTAAATGGCCACCAGGAGGGCTTACTGAAATCCCAGTCGGGCCACAAACCGGGAAAGGCCGCACCAATCCCGGCCCCAATAGGCGGCAGCGCCCAGATCGGCAGGCTGGGCCAGGTGATGCTGGCAATCCTGGATGTTAAACCGAACCATAAATTGCCAATAAACCCCGTCACCTGCCCCCAGATGCCCTCTAATATAAAGAACGGCCCGTTGAACACCGAAGCAATCGCCTCCCACTGCGCCGCCTTCTGTTCCGCTGCCCGGGCCATCATCCGCAGCACTGCCACGGTTTGGGTTGTGCTGCTCTGCAGCATCTCAAGCTGAAGAATAAACTCCTCCCGGGACTGGCTCTGCCAACCCGCGCTGGTCACCGATTGTTTGATAGAGGTCATCCGATCCTCCATCCCATCCGCCGCTGCCCGGAACCTTGCAGCCATCGCCCGGACCGCGTCAGGATCCATTTTGATCATCATGCCATGCTCCTCTCGCGCCGAACTCAATCCCTTGTTTCCACATGCAATTCATGATCCAGGATCATCTGTGAAGTGCAATTTAACCCTTGCTGAATGGTTTCATCAGCAAGGGTTTTGTTGTTCATCTATTTCAACATGGAGCAATAGAGAAATGCTTTACCCCATACGGGCAGCCATCTCCTGCCACTGGGTGATCTCGGTTTGAAGATTGCTCGCCAGGTTTTCCAGTTCGGTCAACTGGTTGGTGATCTGCGTCCGCAGGTTCTCATACTGCCCCTGGAACTCCGTCGCGGAATTGCCCACCCAGGCAGTGCCCACGGTCTGGTTGATCTGGTTGGTCAGGCTGGTGAGTTCGCCCATCATGGCTTCTTTTTCCTGCAGCATCTTGGCCTGTGCGGCCTGGACAGTCTCGACATCCATATGTAACGTTGGCATACGAAGTACTCCTCCTGTGTGGTGTAAAGGTGAGGTCAAAGAACCAACCTCGTGAATATAATCTGCGGCAAATATTCTGCCCTGCCGAATAAGTTTATTATACACAACTTTAATGATCGCGAAAGGAAAATTCCTGATTTTTTAATCTCTTCATAGGAAAGTCATTTTCACGCCGCTCATGAACGGCCTGAGCGAAAGGATCATCAAACCAGACGCTCAGGCCAGGGTGCTATTCGCCCTGAGGAACAGGGCGGGGAAACCCGGCGCTCGTTTTCATTGTGCACGGCTGGCATGAATGGAGTCCCCACGCACGCCAGATTCTGGCAAAAATCTTTCACTCTGAAAACGATAGGCGGCAGCGAAACCCGAGGTAGCTGCTTGCGTCATCGGGATTGACCCTGACGCGGTCCGACGACCGCAGATCCCACCCAAAATTGATCCAGGAACCGCCGCGGAGCACACGACGCTCACCACTGCCTGGACCAACCGGGTTTTCATCGGGTGATGTCTCATAATAATCCGCACCATACCAATCCGCCACCCATTCCCATACATTCCCCGCCATGTCCAACGCGCCATACGGGCTGGCTCCCTCAGGAAAACTGCCTACTGTTACAGTCTCTCCACCGCAACCATAATATTGCGCCAGATTGCAGTTCGGGCTGGCCTCTCCCCATGGATACGTCCGCCCATCCGTCCCCCGCGCCGCTTTCTCCCACTCTGCTTCCGTGGGCAGTCCACCCCCGGCCCAGGTGCAGTAGTCCTCCGCTTGATACCAACTGATATAGATAGCTGGCTTTTCATTCTCCGGGTAGTTGTCCAACGACCCGTTGCATACACCCGCTTCGACGCACGCCCGGTACTGCGCATTGGTGACTTCATACTGATAGATCCAGTAGGCATCCAAATAAACCAAGTGTTGTGGTAATTCATCTTGAAACCATTCTCTTTCGCAATCGCTGCACCATGTTTGCGCAAGCACCAAATCGAGATCTTCTTCTGTGATTCCCATCAGGAATTCCCCCGCCGGCACATACACCAGCTCTGCCCCATCCACCTCATTGATCAGCGTAGAGCCAATGCCCAATGTGGCTGTTTGCGTGGGCGTGATCGTCGGGGTTTTTGTGGGTGTTGGGGTCACCGTCTTGGTGGGTGTCTGCGTCGCGGTTGCTGTGGGGGTTTTTGTCATTGTCGCTGTCGCACTGGCCAGCATCCCCAGCGGCCCCTCACCGCCCTTGCCCATCTACACCAGACTGCCGCCCACACCAAACATCACCCCAATCAACACCAGCGCCACAATCCCAATCCCCGCCCACAGCTACGGCCACACTGACACCCACCGTGACGATGACCCCAACGTCCACAAAAACCCCGACGATTACCCCCACGCCGATGGTTGCCTTTGGGATTGGCTCGACGAAGATCAATGAGGTGGATG
>DAOTUG010000045.1:0-2147 GCA_034437335.1 Anaerolineaceae bacterium | reverse complement strand
GATTGTTCTTATCGCTTGCTTTGCTTCTGTGCTAAAATTCATTGTAGAGCCTTTTCTCTATGTTTTTTGTCTCAAACTCTAATCATAGCTGAAAAGGCTCTATTTCCACAACATTTTAGTGCACCCCCGGGACAGAGCTAGCCGGGCATTTGCATCTGCAGGGTACTGTGCACAGATCATGCCAGGATCGCCGGGATGAAAAAAACAGGCGGCCTACAGGCCGCCTGGAGAACTGGGTGTGTTTTTTGGGATTAATCTTCCGGCGCGTGCTGATACCGGTAGGCCATCACATCCCACTTCAGGGCCAATTTGGCATCCTCGCCCAGTTGGTGCACGTCCAGCAGGGCTTCGGCGATGCTGCGCAGGGTATCGAGGGCCAGGCTCTCATCAATCACGTTGCCCTGGGAGTCAAATCCCGGGTGGGTGGCAATCAGCGCTCCGGCTTCTTCATAGGCTGCCTCAACGGCATCCATGTTGGTCAGGAAGGTGTCGAGGATGATCTGCACACCGCTGGGATCTTCGCCTTTTTCTTCCAGGGCTTCCATCCAGTTTTCGAGCTTGCGGACGACATCATCGGTGTCCTCGATGGCATAGCCCATATCGTCATATCGGTCCACGATTTCTTCAAAGAGATCGCTGAGGTCCTTCTGCCTGCGGCGGACGGGGGTTCTGTCCGCCGGGGGCGATTCGTCCTGGGCAAAGACCGCGCCGGTGGGGATGGCCAGCAGGGCAATCCCGGCGATGAGGGTGATGGCGATCAGGATCTTGCTGAATTTCTTCATTTTACATGCTCCTTTGTGTTGTTGGTTGCTGGTTTTGTTTGAAGTACTGTTTCAATTCTAAGACCGGCACGTAATCCTGGTTTGATGAGCATGTAAAAAGGGTGTAAAACAGGGGCTTAAAGACTTGAATCGCCTTCGTTTACGAAGCGGGTCAACTCGCTGACGCTGAGGTCCTTGATGCCGAGTTTGTCGAGGGTGCGGCCTTTGCGCCAGTAATCCGTGCTGTGGAGGATGCAACCCAGTCGGATGATGCTTTCGATGCCGTTGACAGACACGCCGTAGCGTTCCCCGAGGGCGGCGATGGGCACCAAGCTCATGGGGACGTCCTCTGAGATGTAGCGGTGCTGGAGGGTGCCGGGGGCGTTGATCCCATAATAGCCGCTCTGGTTCTGGATGGCTTCATAGAGGGTTTCCCCTCGGGCGTTATAGGCCATTTCAAGCCATTCCATGGCAGTGCGGGCCCTGATTCCCAGGGCGGAGGCCACAGTTACCCGTTCCCGGTCAATGACCTCAAGCACCCGGGCCACGGAGGGGGTGACGCCTTCCACATAGAAGGCAAAATCGCCGTGGGTGGATTCAATGCGGCCCGCGTTGAGGATGGACAGGGCCGGATGGAACACGGCGCCCATATTGTTGAGGCCGGTTTGGAGAACATTGACCCCATCAATAAATTGGGGATAGACGTGGTTGATCGTATCCAGGACCTGGTTTGTGTGGGTGGCCGGGAGGGCGGCCAGGGGCACAGCCTCTTTGATGCGAAAGATGCGGGCCTGGCTGGGGCCCTCTGAGCGGCTGGCGTAGATGAAGGTTTCCGCTTCTGCCAGGATGATGTCGGCCTGGCAATTGTTGCGCTTGAGGATGGCGCGGAATTCGATGGATCCACAGGTCCGGCCGGGGTGCAGGATGATGATCTGGCCATCCTTGAGATGGGGCGCAACCAACCGGGCGATGTCTGAATGGCCTGAAGAGGGAACCACCACCATGATGATTTCGGCTTCATCCAGGGCTTCTGCGATGTCCCGGGTCACTTTTCTGAGCTTGCCAAACCCCCGCGGACCCCCGGTTGGACTGTCGAGGTCAATTCCCCCACGTTTTGCGATCACTTCAATATTGGTAAAGGTACGGTTAAACAGAACAACGTCCTGATCCATCAAAGCCAGATGGGCGGCCATGGCTTTGCCGCCATTTCCGGCGCCGATGACGGTGAATTTTCTTACAGGGGTCATGCTTCCTCCTTGAATACGTGTTGAAGACGGTCCTTTTCGGAAAGGGGATTTCCGGCGGCATCCACCGCCAGACAGGCCCCATCAATGATGCGGGTACGGATGCGCCCCCTGGCAAAGGGGTTGTTTTTGAGGTGGGGGG
>DAOTUG010000044.1:0-11190 GCA_034437335.1 Anaerolineaceae bacterium | reverse complement strand
GTCCGTTTCTTCTTTATGCAGGGCAAGAATCCGGCGCTGTCCAGACACCATCTCTTTTCGACCGGGATGAAATCAAGTGGGAGGATTACGCCCTTCAGGATTGGCTCACCCGATTGATCCGCATTAAAGCAACCCCCCTTTATCAACAAGGTTCCCTCAGCTTTCTTGAGAGCGACCCGGCAATTCAATTGGTGTGGCAGAACGGCAGTACAATCCATTATGGCATTTTCAATGTTGATGGTCACAACGGTCTCGTGAAATGCCAACTCCCTGATGGTACCTATCGTGATTTGATCAACCTGGACGAAAGGAGAATCATTAATCAACAAATCTCCCTGAACGGTGTCACAGCATTGATTTTCGAACTGGATGGAGATATGGCATTTTCACCCTTAAAATTTAAACTGCTGGAGTTCACTATCGGATAACCACAGCAAGAAGCCCCCAAAAGCATCAGACTTTAAACCCGAAACCGATTGGTAATCTTTCAGTTTCCGGTTTGTATCCTAAATTGAAACTCAGGACTGGTATAATCGTTTATATCAGTCCTGTTATAATATGAGCATCAATACCACCAGAATCTGAAACATAATCAACAGAGACCGTAATCAGCATGCCAAAGAAAAACACCAATGATATGAAACACATATTATTGAACTCCCCGGCCCTCATGGATGAATTGACACCCCGAGAGAGTTCTGTCCTCATAGCTGCCCAAAAAAATTATCCGGTCAGTGAGATCGCAACGATGCTTCAGATTCCGGATGCTCTGGTCATCCGCCATCTCAACAACATCATCGCAAAATTGAACTATTCAAACAATCTCCTGGCATACCAGATTATTCTTTCTTATGAATTGGAAGACCAGGAATAGGGGTTTTTTCAACAAATCTCTCCTTGCGACATGGAAACAGTCCAATAGGCCTCAAAAATTTCTCGCCGCCTTCCATTTTTCCCAGTGGCTGCGTAGAGCATACCACACGATAATCCTCGTCATTTCATGAGATAATTGTCATATCATCCAGAATAAGCTATTATTTTAAGGTATACTCTTTTGATGAAATAATTTTAGGAAAAACCGCGCAGGTTTTTCCAAATCATATTGACAATATCCTTTTCTTAGGAGGAAAACGTGGATGACGTATTGACCGGCCTGCTGAGGCCCAAAGGTGTTGCGGTGATTGGCGCCTCAACTACCCCTGGAAAAATTGGACACACGGTTGTTAAAAACCTGGTTGAAAGTGGATATGAGGGTGGCATTTATCCTGTCAATCCTTCTGCCGAAGAAATCTTGGGCTTAAAGGTTTACAAATCTGTTCTCGACATTCCCGACAATGTTGATGCAGCCGCCATCACCATCCCTGCAAAATATGTTTTGGATGTCGTTGATGAATGCGGCAAGAAGGGTGTCAAGGGGCTGATTGTCATCGCCTCCGGATTTAGTGAGGTTGGGAAGACCGAGCTGGAAGAACAACTGGTAGATAAAGCCCACAGCTATGGCATGCGTGTGTTGGGGCCGAATGTGGTGGGCACACTGTCCAATTCCGACAAACTGAATGCATCCTTTGCACCTTTCCTCCCCCTTGAGGGTTCCGCTTCACTGGTTTCCCAAAGCGGCGCATTACTGATTGCCATTGATGCCATCACCTATACCCGGCGGATCGGTTTTGATAAATTGGTATCCATTGGGAATATGTCGGATGTCAATTTCGCGGACATGGTGAGCTGGCTGAACGAAGACGAAAACACAAACTGTATTTCCCTGTATATTGAAGGGTTGAAAGACGGCCGCCGGTTTATTGACAACAGCGCCATGGCATCGAAGCCTGTAGTGGTTCTCAAGGCCGGTGTTTCCGAGCACGGAGCCGCAGCAGCCGCCTCCCACACGGGTTCCCTGGCAGGTGCGGCCAAGTTATACGGAGCAGCATTCAAACAAGCCGGGGCCATTCAAGCCACCGACCTGAGCGACCTCTTTGACTGCACACTGGCCCTTTCCCTGGAGCCCCCCATGGCTGGGGAAAATCTTCTCATCATTACCAATGGCGGAGGGGTGGGCGTTCTGGCAACGGATTCCGCTGAACGCTCCGGGGTGCCCCTCAAATTTGCTCCTGAAGAGGTTCAGAAAGAGCTGAAAAACCACATGCCGTCCTTTGGATCGGCAAAAAACCCCGTTGACCTGACCGGCATGGCCGGCACCGACTGGTATCATGATTCGTGCAAATTCGCCTTTGCCCACGATTGGGTGGACGGCCTCGTCATTCTTTATTGTGAGACAGCCATGACGGATCCCATGGAGATAGCCAAAGGCATTCACAGCGCCATTGAAGAAACTGGTATCACTGATAAACCGGTGACCGTTTCCTTCGTCGGTGGAGAAAAATCTGACGAAGCCATGCAGTGGCTAGTTGAAAATGGCATCCCCGCCTACAGTGCACCGGATCTCGCTGTGCGAGCCATGGGAGTCCTGCGCGAATATGCGCGCTTGGAAGATATGAAGAAAGAAAAAGCCCACAAAGAGCAGGGCGCTGACGCTGAATTTGCCCGCGAGATCATCGCCAGGGTCCGGAAAGAAGGCCGCACCGGACTGACTGAGATCGAATCCAAAAAGATCTTTGCTGCCTATGGCCTCCCTGTCATTCAAACAGAGATCGCTACCTCCGAGGATGAAGCTGTGGAAATCGCCAAGGAAATTGGATTTCCTGTCGTCCTGAAAATCGTCTCCCCGGATATCCTGCACAAATCGGATGCGGGGGGCGTCAAGGTGGATATCTCCGGTGAAGACAACGTCCGTCAAGCCTATCAGGAAATCCTCGATAACGCCAAGAACTACAAAGCCGATGCAGATATCCACGGTATTGTTGTTCAGCAGATGGCCCCCTGGGCAACAGAAACTATTATCGGCTCTGTGAACGACCCGACCTTTGGCGCTTCTGTGATGTTCGGCCTGGGCGGTATTTTTGTGGAAGTGATGAAAGATGTCACCTTCCGGGTAGCGCCGATTTCCGAGAAGGAAGCCGCAACCATGCTGGACGAGATCCGCGGCGCACCCATCCTGGATGGCGTCCGGGGCGAATCTCCCCGTGACAAAAAAGCCCTTGCAAAAGTACTGGCACAGTACGCCTTCATGGTCACAGACCTTGAAGACGAAGTGTCCGAATCCGATGCCAACCCGGTCCTCGTGTATGAAGAAGGCGAAGGGGTCATCGTGGTTGACGCCAGGATCATCCTGAAGGAGAAATAGTCCCCTCAACCCAGAAGAAAACCAAGCCACTGTGCGGATTTCCCACAGTGGCTTTTTCACATGATGAGAAAAACTCAGGCCCCCAGAAAAATCAACCAAAAGCCAAGGGATTTTTCACAACGCGCCTATTATCCCGGCACCGAGGACCATCCCTTTCATAAACTGAACCTGCTGCAGGATATTGTATCCAAACTTCCAGGTTGGGTATATCCCTTCTTGGTAGGTGCGGTTTTGCTAGGAATCACACGCAACATCACAAAATCCCTCATTTTTTCAGGCTTCATGCTGTTGGATTGGGTTCTGCTATCGCTGCTTCCCAGGTGCAGAATCTCCTTTGGACCCCCCAACTTGACGACCGTTTTCCTCGGGTTGCTGCGCGCTCCCTTAATTGTTATACCCCTCCCCGCTTTTCTCATCTTCCATAGCCTCGGGACCGGACTGGTTTTCATCGGTTTTTACATCGAACCCCAAACACCCAGAACCTCTCATATGAAAATCACGCTTTCAAAACCGGAAGGATGCCCGGTTGAAAGACTGCGGATCATACATCTCAGTGATCTTCACATGGAATTCTTCACCAACCGGGAAAGGCGAATCATTGACCGTGTAAATTCCCTGGAACCTGATCTGATCCTGTTCACCGGTGATTTTTTCAACCTCTCTTACCAGAACAATGCGAGAACCTGGCAGGACATCATCCGCTTTTTTAACGCGTTATTTGCTGGCGAAGGTATTTTCGGGGTTACAGGCAGCCCGGCGGTTGATCTCCCCCGAAGCATTTCTCAGATCAAACAGGAAATGAAACTCACATTGCTCCAGAACCAATCCCACACGTTGAAATTCAACAACCTGACCGTGCACCTGGTCGGGCTTTCCTGCACCCATCAGCCTGGAAAGGATCGCCGACAGCTGGATGCTCTTCACTGGGAATCGGCAGCTGATGTGCAGATTCTCCTCTATCATTCGCCGGATCTGGCTCCTGCCTTAGCTGATACCCCATTCGATTTACATCTGGCCGGTCACACCCACGGTGGACAGGTGCGGCTCCCGTTGCTTGGCCCGATATTCACCAGCTCCCTCTATGGACTCGTATTCAATGCGGGGCATTACATCGTCAACGAGCATACCCATCTGATCATCTCCCGGGGTATCGGACTTGAAGGGAATGCTGCCCCTCGAGTCCGTTTCCTGGCGCCGCCGGAAATTGGGATGATAACTTTGGAATTCTCCCAGGATAATGTAAAATAAAGAGACTACAATAGAACCGAAAGAGAAACAATGACAAAAAAGAACTATATTATTGATATGGACGGCGTCCTTGTGCATGGCAACCGGATTATTCCGGGAGCGGATGATTTTATTCAAAAACTTCGAGACCAGGATCGCAAGTTCCTTCTCCTGACAAACAATCCAGTGTACACTCCAAGAGACCTGGCCCACCGCCTCCAGGCGATTGGCATCAAAATTACTGAAAACCAGATTTTCACCTCAGCCCTGGCAACTGCCCTTTTTTTGCAGCACCAACGCCCCGAGGGAAAAGCCTTCGTTCTGGGCGAAAGCGGACTAACAGAAGCAATCCACAACATCGGATATGTCATCACGGACATTAATCCGGATTATGTTGTCCTGGGAGAAACCCTGGCCTACAACTTCCAAATGATCAAGAAGGCCATCCGATTGATTCATGACGGCGCTCGTTTCATCGCCACAAACCCGGACCCCTCCGGACCCAGCGAAGGCGGATTGGTGCCCGCTTGCGGCGCCATGGCCGCTCTGATTGAAAAAGCCAGCGGCATCTCACCCTTCTTTATTGGAAAACCCAACGCCCTGATGATGCGCACTGCGCTGAATTACCTCAATGTTCACTCGGAAAACACCATTATGGTCGGCGATCGGATGGATACCGATATTGTCGCAGGCGTCACCAGCGGCATGGAAACCATCCTGGTGCTAAGCGGTGTCACCAACGAAGTAGACATTGCAAAATTTCCCTATGTACCCAACCACATCTTGAAATCTGTCGCTGATATTGATCCGGATTTCTTGGATGATCTTAATACGGATTGACAATTGGCCCTTTATTGGTAGAATTTATATATGACAAATAAGACCTTTTCACGCAGAAATTTCCTCAAACTGGCTGCCCTCAGTCTGGGATCCATGGCCTTTTCTCCCATAGTAGAAGAAAAAAGGGAACCGTCGCAGCGCCGCCTGATGCGGGTAGGCAGCGATTCGGTGAGTATTCACAAACAACCCAACGATGAAAGCCTCATTCTTTACCAAAGATACCGCGACGATCTGATTAATGTCTATTATGAGGTGGAATCGGAATATGGACCTGAATATAACCCGATCTGGTACCGGGTGTGGGGCGGGTTTGTTCACCGAGCCAGCCTGGTGGAAGTCAAACATATTCTCAATGACATCATCACAAGCGTCCCTGAAAGCGGACAATTAGGAGAAATCACCGTTCCATATACCCGAGCGTTGCGATATACCCGCCTGTATGGATGGTCTGAGATCTACAGGCTTTACTACCAGTCCACCCATTGGATCAGAGATGTTATTACCGGTCCGGATGGGAAACCCTGGTATGAATTGGAAGACGAACTGCTTCGTTTACGGTATGCCATCCCTGGTGAACACATGCGCATAGTGCAAAATTCAGAATTTGATCCCATATCTCCTGAGGTGCCTCCGGAAGAAAAGCGCATTGAGATTTCCCTTTCGCGACAGGAACTCACCGCGTATGAGTCTACGAACATCGCCCTGCAAACAAAGATTTCCAGCGGGCTTCCTTATTACGATATGCACACACCGTCTGGTGATTTCAGGATCGGATCAAAAATGCCTTCCAAACACATGGGGGATGGACAGGTCACCTCCGACATCTACGATTATGAATTACTTGGCGTGCCCTGGTGCTGTTTTTTTGAACTGGACAAAGGCATTGCTAGCCATGGAACATATTGGCACACAAATTTTGGCGTCATGATGAGCCATGGTTGTGTGAATATGCGCAATGCCGATGCAAAATGGCTCTTCCGCTGGGCACATCCCATATCCGAACCACATCAATGGACCCGCACCGGATTTGGAACCCGGATATCGGTAGTATGATTACACAAAGGCCATGAAAACCTGATTGGCCACCAGGATTCCTCCGGGAGTCAGCCGGAGCCTTTTCTCGCCTTGGTCATCCGACCATGTCACCAACCCCAATCCCAACAAACGGTCAATTTCCATTTGGAAAACATCCAGCATGGACTTTTGATGACGCGCTGCAAAATCAGCTTGAGACACCCCTTCCTCCAGCAGCCTTAACCCCAGCAACATCGTATCCTTCATGTGAGTCAGTTTATCAACAGGGGTCATAGAAATGGTAGCCGGTGACCCGGGATAAGATTGTCTTGATTTCTGGAATTGTGATACAACGCTCAGGCGCTCAATATACGCCTCAATGGTTGAAACATTAACCATCCGAATCTGGTTGACAAAGCCATGTGCGCCGGTTCCAAAGCCAAAATACGGTTGGTTCCGCCAATATTGCAGGTTGTGCCTGCAAATCAGTTTTCTTCCTGCGCCTTCAGCAGCCCAATTGGAGATTTCATAATGAATAAATCCTTGTTGGGATAAAGTCTCCCGGGCCCAATCATACATCGCTGCCTGTAGATCCTGATCCTCCAATGCAATGAGACCGCGGTGGTGCCATGCATGAAGGGGCGTTCCAGGTTCAATTATCAGAGAATAGATGGATAAATGATCCGGCGCAAGGGAACACGCGCGGTTGAGGGAATGCTGCCAGCTCTCATAATCCTGCCAGGGCAATCCAAATATCAGGTCGAAATTAATGTTATCGAATCCTGCCATCCGGGCTTCCCGCACACTGGAGAGGATCTCTTCCACCCGATGGATCCGATCCAGACGCACCAGGTCTTGTGGGGCTGTGGATTGAACCCCAAGGCTCAACCGGTTGACTCCCAACTCCCGCAAACCCATGAGATACGCCCTGGAAAGGGTACCAGGATTCGCCTCCACGGAAATCTCAACATCCTCTGTCATTTCAAACCCTTCGGAGAGGGCAGATAGGATCTTTGCATAATGCCTCAGAGGGATAAGAGATGGCGTTCCTCCACCAAAAAAGATCGTGTGCACAGGGCATTTTTCCTGCGTTTTGGCCACAAAATGAATTTCCCGCACAAGGGCGTCAATGTATGCCGGAATAAGGTCTTCGTAGCCTGCAAAAGTGATAAAATCACAATAATGACAGCGCTTCTTGCAAAATGGCATGTGGATATAGACACTGTGTTCCATACCCCATTTTATACCACCGCTGCAAAAAATGATTAACAAAGTCTCATGTTGAATTTGTATGTTTTCAACAGGTTAAGGTATACTAGTCCAGATTATTATGAGCCCAGAAAAGAATACTTCAAAAACGAAACTTTGCCCGGTTTGCGGAACGCGTCTCAGCGATTCTGCCACCCGGTGCCTGGTGTGCGGGACCGAATTGGATGTCAAAGCAGATACCAAAAAACCCGCCAAGGTCCAGGCAAAACGTCTCCCGGAGATCACCCTGAGTCTGCCGGCTGCACTGGGGCTTTTGGCCCTTTTCATCACCCTGGGTGCTGTTGTGGTCTTCTTCGTGCTGCAATCCGGACCGGAAGAGGTTGCAGCAAACGGCACCCCGCAGGTTGAAGGATCCCCAACAGCCAGCCCCACGGTCTCCCTCACCCCAACAATCACCCAGACAGCAACAGTAGCCCCCACTTGGACCCCCCTACCCCCGGTGGAATACTCGGTCAAGCCAGGGGATGTCTGCGCAGGAATCGCCGCAACTTTTGGGGTGTCTGTGCAGAGCATCATCTTGGAAAATAATCTCTCTGCAAATTGTGAGTTGTTTGAGGGCCAGGTTCTGATGATCCCACAACCCACACCAACAGCCTCACCTCAACCCTCGGCCACCCTCAGCGAGCAGGAAAAAACAGAAGAAGCCTGCGAAAAAGTATATTATACGGTATCTGAAAATGACACCCTCAGCTCCATAGCCAACACATACAATGTCACCATGGCCACGATCAAGGAATACAATGGTCTGCTCAATGACACGGTGTTTGAGGGGCAAACACTGGTTATCCCATTGTGTCTGCGGGAACCAACCCCTGGCCCAACACCCACATCAACCCAACCGCCCCCATATCCTGCGCCCAATCTCTTGCTTCCGGCAGACGGGGCTTCCTTCACGGCTGACAATGAAACCATCACCCTGCAATGGGCCGCTGTTGGAGAACTGAAGGCCAATGAAGCCTATGCAGTCTCCATCACAGATCTCACCAGTGAAGAAAACACCACCATCATTGAATATGTCACTGAGACATCCTTCATCATTCCTGCATCTCTCACCCCTGCTGACGGCAAACCCCACGTCTACCGCTGGTCAGTTTTCATCGCACGACAGGTCGGTTCTGATGAGGAAGATCAACAGACCTGGGAAACCGCCGGGGAGATGAGCGAGGATCGTGTCTTCAGCTGGTTCAGCTCCGCCGCGGACCCCACCCAAACCCCGGAATAAAGAAGATTACAGTAAAAAAAAACCAAACCGGAGGCGAATAACCTCCGGTTTTTTCATTTTAACCATTGGGAGTTCAGATATCCCGGTTTTCCAGGAATCGGGTTGCCTGAATGGCTGCGGCAGCTCCCATGCCGGCAGATGTAATCACCTGACGAAAAACAGGATCAGCTATCTCACCTGCAGCATAGACGCCGGGAATGGAAGTCTCCATAAATTTATTGGTAACGATATACCCCTTCTCGTCCAATTCAACCTGCCCGGCGATAAGTTCCGAGTTGGGTTTATGTCCAATAAAAATGAACACACCGTCTGTTTGGTAAAGTTTTTCCACCCCGGATTTCACATTTTCTATTTTTACAGCATTGACGCTGTCCTCACCAAGGATCTCCGTGACAACTGTGTCCCATATAAAAGAGATCTTCTCGTTTTCAAAAGCCCGGTTCTGCAAAATGGCGCCGGCTCGCAGTGCATCCCGCCGGTGAATGATTGTGACCGATGTGGCAAATCGTGTCAGGAACAATCCTTCCTCCAGCGCGCTATCCCCACCACCAACCACAACGATATCTTTATCCTTAAAAAACCAGCCATCACAGGTGCCACAATAGGAAACCCCCCTGCCTGTGAATGTCTTTTCACCAGGTATCTTCAGTTTCTTTGGATCTGCCCCAACGGCTATGATCACGGATTTTGCTAGATAACGTTTTCCATACGTTTCAATCACAAATGGGGTTTGTTGTAGATCCATGCTGGTCGCTTCATCCATCTCAACTTCCGCGCCAAAACGTTCAGCCTGGGTTTGAAACAACTGCCCCAACTCTGTTCCCCCCACACCTTCCGGAAAACCAGGATAATTCTCAATCATGCTTGTGGTGGAGGCCTGACCGTGAAGGGTCATTCCAGTTAATACCAGGGGATTTAGCTCTGCCCGGGCGGCATACAGGGCTGCGGAAAGGCCAGCCGGTCCAGAACCCAAGATCACCAAGTCCCTTGTTTCTGTGGGCTTTGTTGTTTCCTTGTCCATAAAAATATCACTCCTTCGTATTGATCGCCTTTTCTGATGCATTGGATACAAAATTGGTTACAAACTAATTATCTCCGATGCATAGGGCCTCGTCAATGACGCGCAAGCCTACATCCAGTTCCTTCTTTGAAATGGTCAACGGTGGAATAATGAGCAACACATTGAAATGTGTGGTTAGAAAGACGCCCCCCTCCAGAATTGTCTTATGGATCTTTTTCATCACAGACGATTGGGACTGGTTGAAGGGTGAAAGGGGCTCTCGGGATTCACGGTCCCGTACCAATTCAATACCTGCAAACAGCCCGATGGAGCGCACATCCCCCACACAGGAATGGCGCTTCTGGATCTGCTTGAGCCTCTCTGCAAGATATTCTCCCATCTCTCTGGATCGTTGCAGCAGCCTGTCTTCCTGCATCACATCAATTACCGCCGAAGCCGCCGCCAAGGAAAGTGGATGGCCGTTATACGTCAAGCCCCCATAAAACACCGTATCGGAGAAATGTTCAGCTATCTCTTCTCGCATGGCCACCGCGCCCAAAGGAGCATACCCGGATGTCAGCCCTTTGGCCATGCTGATTAAATCAGGGGTGACCTGCCAATGGTCAACGGCAAACCATTCGCCCGTACGCCCAAATCCGCTCATCACTTCATCTGTGATCATCAAAATCCCATAGGCGTCGCACAGCTTGCGCACCCCCTGGAGATATCCTTCCGGGGGAATAATGATCCCATTTGTACCGGTGACTGTTTCAATAAGGACGGCTGCAATGGTCTTCGGTCCTTCATACTGGATGATTTCCTCCAGATGATCAAGATAATCCTGGCAAAAAGCAGTTTCGGAAACCTGCCTTCTGTGTCGGTGGAAGGTGGATCGGTACCGGTATGGATCCAAAAAATGCACCACACCAGGCATCACTACAGGCTCCCAGGCCAATCGCCGGTTATCCCCGGTGAGCGCGATGGCGCCATGGGTTGCCCCATGATACGAACGGTATCGGGCCAGTATTTTGAATTTCCCTGTAAATGACCGGGCCAATTTGACGGCGTTTTCGTTGGCATCTGCCCCACCCAGGGTGTATAAAAACCGATCCAGTCCCACAGGGGTGATTTGCCTTAGCTTCTCTCCCAATTCAGCCCGGACTTCCGTGGCCATGTGGGGCCCAGCAAAAGGCAATTTTCTTGCCTGATCGCAAATCCGCTCGATCACTCGTTCATCGCCATGGCCTATATTGACACACATCACCATGGCATTAAAATCCAGGTAGCGTCGGCCATCATAATCCCAAAAATAGACACCTTGGGCCCGCGCGACCGGGATCGGTTGAACGTCAGCCTGAGCAGACCAGGTCCAAAAAT
>DAOTUG010000043.1:0-15155 GCA_034437335.1 Anaerolineaceae bacterium | reverse complement strand
AATGAGAAGTGAAGTATAAAAGGATTGTTATCTATGTCATCCGAAAAACCAAGTCCAACCATTGAAGATTATCTGGGGGTGATTTACACGCTGGAAAGAGACCAGGAGCGTGTGATTGGCGCACGCCTTGCAGAATCCTTGGATGTGAGTGCTCCGACGGTAACTTCCACGCTGAAACGAATGGTTCGGGATGGTTGGATTCGGCTTGATAAAAGCAAGGAGATTTATCTGACCCGGTCCGGCCGGGTGGCTGCTATGAGCGTTATTCGTCGGCACATGCTGACCGAGTGGATGCTCTCTCGTGTCCTAAAATTACCTTTATCAGAAATACATCGTGAGGCGCACCAAATTGAACACACAATTTCTCTGGAAGTGGAACAAAGATTGCAGGAGGAAATGCAGGAACCACGGGTATGTCCCCATGGTAATCCATTGCCAGGGTATGAGAATGAAGTCCGAGCGTGGTTCCCACTCAGCGATGCGAAGCCAGGTGATGAATTGATCCTGCGCCGGATTCACGAGAGCCTGGAGGATGATTACGAGGTGCTGTCTTTTTTGGAGCTGAATAAGCTGATCCCCGGTGCGCATCTGCTTGTGATGGATGTTCTGAGTTTTAATGAAACGATGTGTGTGGAAGCGTCTCAACAGGAAGTGATTTTGGGATTAGGACTGGCAGGTTTTATTTATGTATCCAACGCAGCAAAAACAACGCAAACAGGCATATAACGTGGCCTTTCCTTCAACGTTGCAGTCCCTTTCCATGGTCCCCCAGGGAGCAACGGTCTCATTGCTGGTGCGTCATGCTGAACGGGAGCCCATCCGGAACCCGGAGATGGCTTTTGTGGCCGGTCTGACACCCCAGGGCATCGCGGATTCTCAGCAATTTGGCGAATACCTCCTCGGTAAATTTCAACCGGGCGCATTTTACTCCAGCCCGGTGGGGCGTTGTGTGCAGACTGCGGAGGGGATTCTTCAAGGTGCTGCATGGCAGAAACAGGTTTTGCTGGATGACAGGTTGACTCACACCTTCATTCGTGCAGCCCTTGATGCCTTGTCCATTTCGCGAAATTCCCTCGGGGTTCCGGACCAGGTGATTCAATTGTTTTCGCTCTTGTGCGGTGCAAAAGGGGAAACCATTACAAATCGGCTCAATTTTTTTGTGACCCATGATACGGTTATCACCACCATGCTGGGATACTTATTGGGTTTGCCGGATGAGGACATTCGCGCACCGGATTTCCTGGAGGGGTTCCTCCTTTGGCGCCAGGGGAAGCTTTACCATGTTGTATGGCGGGGTCAGCGGTTTGTTTTCAAGCTGAGCAGAGTTCTGGGTTTATGAACCCAAAGATCACGATTTTTGATCTCCTGACTCCTGAGGGTCAGACTGCGCAAAGGATCTTTGAATCCGCCCGACATCTGCCCCTGATTTGTCCTCATGGGCATGTTGATCCCGCTCTGTTTGTGAGTCCCGATTATCGCTTTTGCGATCCGACCCATCTGTTTATTATCCCCGATCATTACATCACCCGGATGCTGGTATCCCAGGGGGTGGCATTTCCTGATCTGGGGATATCATCCAAAAACGGTTCGGAGGGTTTACCCTCTTCCAGAGAGATCTGGAAGCGCTTCTGTGACCATTATCACCTCTTCACAGGAACGCCATCCGGCCTGTGGATTGAAAATGAATTGGCCATGGTTTTTGGGGTCTCCGAGCGTCCCAATGCTGAGAATGCAATGAAGCTCTATGGCAGGCTCCAGGGGTTGTTGCAAAAGCCGGAATTCTCTCCCCGCAGCTTATTCGAAACATTTGGTATCGAAGTTTTATGCACCACGGATTCCGCACTGGACACCCTGGAAGCCCACCAAAAAATCCGCCAAACTTCATGGCAGGGGAAAATCCTGCCGACCTTCCGACCGGATGCTCTTCTTGATGCCACTCATCCGGATTGGATTGAGCGCATCAAAGCATTGAGCGCCCTTTCGGGAGAAGACGCTGACACCTATGACGGTTTTATCAGGGCATTGGAAAACCGGCGTGCTTTCTTTCGGAGCATGGGCGCTGTGGCGACGGATCATGCGGTCCAGACGGCCTTCACCTGCCGGCTCTCCCCCCGGGAGGCGGACAACCTTTTTGATCGAGCGCTTCAGGGGCGTATGTCACCCGATGAGGGGTGCCGTTTTACCGGACATATGCTGTTGGAAATGGCTCGGATGAGCGTGGAGGATGGCCTTGTGATGCAGATCCATGTTGGAGCTTACCGAAATCACAACCCGTATGTGAGCCGCAATTTTGGTCCGGACAGGGGATTTGATCTTCCGCAGCAGGTGGAGTGGACCCGAAACTTGAAACCCCTCCTGGATGCCTTTGGCATGAATTCCAAATTGCGGCTGATTCTCTTCACACTGGATGAAAGCAGTTATTCCCGTGAGTTGGCCCCCATCGCCGGAGCTTATCCTGCGGTCCGATTGGGCCCTCCCTGGTGGTTCCATGACAGTCCGAATGGGATGATGCGGTATTTTGAACGGGTGATGGAAACGGCGGGCATATTTAATACCGTTGGATTCAACGATGATACCCGCGCGTTTCTCTCGATCCCGGCCAGGCATGACCTTTGGCGCAGAATGTCTGCTGTGTGGCTGGCCAAGCTCGTGCATCGGGGACAACTGAGCTTTGAGGTTGCCAGAGACAGGATGCAGGATCTGTCATATGATTTGGCAAAAAAAGGATACCGCCTTGAAAAGGAACCTCAGAGCTCGGAAAGGTTCTGAAGTTTTTCCGTGAAAATTGGAACCTGATCTTTCAGAACAGCTTTTCGGCTACGGAAGGCAAAGGTTTGTCCCACCCCGCCGTATTCAAAGGCAAACAACCTCGGTTTTGGGAAACGATTCTCTTTGATTTCGCCAATCACCCAATCCAGCAGATTCCAATCCGCTTCTTGCATTTCAAAATGGTCCGTCAGAATCCCGCCATATCTTCGCACGCCGGTGACATGGACCTCCACCAGACGGTCCACCGGAAGGGCGCGAATATAATCCCGGACATTGCAACCCTGCGTATCCGCCGTGATCCGGGCATGGGCCAGGTCCAGGATGAATTGGCATCCGGTGTCCAATACCACCTTGCTGAAAATTTGGGGATCAACGGCCAATTGCAGATGCTGATTGGTTGGGTTCAGGGGGTAATGTTCCAGAGCCACCCGATCCCCTCCGAAGAAATCGGTCAGGATGTTGATCTCATCCCGCCACAGGTTTTGGAGACGGTGCACTTCTGTCTCTTGCTGACAATCGAAGTTGCGGGGAGCGACCAGATGAGTGTTCACATGGGGCGTGACAGTGTTGTGCAGTAACCCCTTCAATCGCTTCAAATCGGCTTGGAAGGTCTCCCCCAAACCACATTTCAGATCAAAATGGATCGTGATAAGCCCATGGGGGCGTGCTTCCTGCAGCATGCCCTCCCAATCCGGGCACTTAATCCAGTTCAATTGGATCTGATCCTCTTTTAAGAGCTGAATGAGATTTATAGAGTAATTGACAGCAAAGGGAATCAACGGGCTTCTCCTGGTTCAAAGGAATCCTCGGGCGTCCAGGCGGGTACGCAGATTGCCAGGAAATGCAGGTTTTTTGTCTCCTCATTCCAAATCCGATGCACTTCTTCCGGTTCAATCAGACAGGCGTCTCCTGCCTGGAGTTGAAATTGCCGGTCATCAATTTCCAACCTCGCACAGCCCTCCAAAATCAGATAGGATTCTACCGCGTGTTTGTGGAAATGCGGTGTGGAAGACTTCCCGAAGGGAATAGTCACCGCTGCCAGGCTGTGATTGTTCACACCGCCGCATTCTGCCCCCAGGATTTCCTGAATCACTTCGCCATTCGGGTTGGTGATCAAATCCGGTCTGTTTTTCATTCGGCTGATAAACATGCGCATTTCTCCCATACGGATTGGAAATAATCAAACAGCCTTCCCATCATAGCACACAATGGGAAGGCTTGACAAACTGCGTGAAGATATTCAGGAGGCTGCAGGCTCCTTTTCCCTTTCCTTGAAGACATCATACTGCGCTTCAAGTTCCTGTCGGAATTGCTGTGTATAGAGGTTGTAATATTTTCCTTTTCTCTTGATCAGTTCGGAATGGGTGCCCATTTCTGCAATTTGTCCATCTTCAATCACCAGGATTTTATCAGCCCGTTTGATAGTGGAAAGCCGGTGCGCAATTACAAAACTGGTTCTCTCAGCCATCAGTTTTTCCATTCCCCTTTGGATCAGGGCTTCTGTCAGAGTGTCCACCGAGCTGGTTGCTTCGTCCATGATGAACAACTCCGGTTCAGCCAGGATGGCCCGGGCAATGCTGATCAACTGCTTCTGTCCGACTGATAAAAGATTCCCGCCCTCGCCGACATCCTGATCGTACCCTGAATCAAACTTCGTGATGAAATCATGGGCCCCTGCAAGTTTTGCGGCGGCTTCGATATCCTCATCACTGGCGTTGAGATTCCCATAACGGATATTCTCCCGGATTGACCCTGAGAAAAGATGGGGGGTCTGGAGGACCATTCCAATCCTGGATTGAATATCGTTGAGCTTCATGTCCTGGTAGTCCACATCATCAAAAAAGATCGTTCCCTGGGTCGGTTCATAGAAACGACAGAGAAGGTTCACGATGGTGGTCTTGCCCCCTCCGGTTGGGCCCACCAGCGCGACCATTTCGCCCTGTTTCACGGTGAAGGTTAACCCTTTGATGACCGGATCATCGGCTTCGTAATAAAAGTGTACATCATCAAAGCGGATTTCTCCGGCGATACTTTCGGTCTTCACGGTCTTTGAGCGATTCTTGATCTCAGGTTCCGTATCAATCAAATTGAAGATGCGCTCTGCGGATGCTACTGCATTTTGCATCTGAGCATAGACCCGGGCCATGTCCTGGATGGGCCACATGATGAAGGTGATATAGGACACGAAAGCCTGAATCCCGCCGATGGTAATATTGCCGACCTGCACCTGAAAACCGCCCCGCCAGAGAATGATACTGAGGCCAATCGCGCTGATGATCTGCACTGTGGGGAGGAATAAGGCCGAGAGCCAGGCCGCTTTAAAGCTGGCTTTGTACATTCCTTCGGAGAGTTCCGCAAATTCATCCAGGTTGCTATCTTCCCGGGAGAGGGCTTTGATCACCCGTACACCAGTGATGCTTTCATTGAATGCGCCGGTGATCTTGGAGTTCATTTTGCGCGAGCGGCGATAATGGTAGAGAATCTTGGTTCGGAACCAGAAGGCAACCAGAATCAGGACGGGCAGCATGACGATTACGATCCAGGCCAGTCTGGCGTTGATGATGAACATAAAAATCGCGGCCGTCACGATATTGATGATCGCCCAGGTCATGTCTAGGATCCCCCAGGTCATCAAATCGGAAAGGCGCTCTGTGTCTGAGGTCAGGCGGGCTATGATCCAGCCGACTGGCGTCTGGCTGAAAAATGACAGGGAAAGCTGCTGCAGATGATTAAACATCTTCTTTCGCAGGTCATACCGTACCCGTTCTGCCAGAACACCCACCAAGTAAATGAAACCGAACACGGAGACCGCCTGAAGAAGGATCAGGCCGCCATAAAGCATCACAGTTTGTACAATCGCCTGGCGGCTTCCGGCAATAATGCCGGCGTCAATGATTTGTTTACTGAGATAGGTTGTGTAGGAATCAACCGCAGAGACCACCGCAATGCACAGCAAAAATCCTATCACCCACTTCCAATGGGGCTTCAACAGGGACAGTAACCGCCCCAGGATTTTGTTGTTTAATTTCCCATATTCCTTTTCGTTATATTCTTCATACGTTGTTGACACTGGCAATTTCCTTTTCTAATTCCACTTCGATCCGTGTTTGAATATCAAAGATATTGCGGTACATCCCGGGCTGGTTCATCAACTCCTGATGGGTGCCTTTCTGGACAATGCGGCCCTTATCAAAGACCAAAATCAGGTTGGCATCCATAACACTCTGGATCCGATGGGCGATGATGAAAGTCGTCCGGTCCTGCATCAGATAATCGAGGGCGGAGCGAATCTGGACCTCAGTCTCCGTATCCACGCTGGAGGTGGAATCATCCAGGATCAGGATGCGGGGATTTTTCAGCAGCGCCCTGGCGATTGCCACCCGCTGCTTTTGGCCGCCGGAAAGGGTCACGCCGCGTTCACCTACCAGGGTTTCGTAACCCTTTGGGAAGTCTGTGATGACGTCATGGATGGCGGCAAATTTCGCCGCCTGGATAATTTTTTCCTCTGAAACCTCACCACGCACACCATAGGTGATATTTTCCTTGATGGTGCGGGAAAACAGGAAGGGCTCCTGTTCCACGATTCCAATTTGGGCGCGTAAGTATTGCCGGGGATATTTTGTCAAATCCACACCGTCCAGGGTGATCACCCCCTCGGTGGGGTCATAGAAACGGGGCAGCAGGTTGACCAGGGTGGTTTTTCCTGACCCGGTTGACCCGAGAAGGGCAATGACGTTCCCCGGGTGGCAGGTGAAATTGATGTCGTGCAAGACAGGGTTGTCTTTCTCATATTCAAAGTACACCTGTTTGAAGATGATTTCTCCATTCAGGTTGCCTTCCGGCGTGTGGGTGCCGGCTGTGAGCGGTTCCCGGTCTTTCTCTAGGATCTCTGCCAACCGGCCATAGGAGACCATGCCTGTGGATGTTTGGACAATCAGGCGTCCCAGGCCGCGCATGGGCCAGATGATCCAGATAACAAGGGAAGCAAAAGCCAGATAGGTGCCGACAGAAATCTCCCCATTCAGAGCCATGATAGCGCCCGCAAAGAAGGCCCCCAGCATCTGGGCCCCGCAGATCACATCCGATACCGGCCAGAAAGTCGAGTGAATGGCGAGCAGTTTCTTGCCCAACCGAAACTTCTGCCAATTTTCCTGGTCAAATTTGTAGCGTTCATACCCCTGACGGGCAAAGGCCTTGACCACCCGGATTCCGGTCAGGTTCTCCTGCAGTCTGCTGCTGAGGGTGGCTTCCTGTTCCTGATATTTTTCATAGGCTTTCGAGACCAGTCGAAAGAAATAAACCGAAACGCCCAGAATGATGGGGATGGCGATGACGGAAATCAAGGCTAGCCTGGTGTTTAACTGCAGCAGGGCCACAAAATTTACGACGAACATCAACACAATCCTGCCGATCCCGATGGCTTGCTGGGAATAAAAACGGTTGATGGCGTCCACATCGGATGTCGCCCGGGCGATCAGATCTCCTGTCTGGGAATCAGCGTGGTAGGCGTATGGTAGCCGCTGGAGGTGATCAAAAAGAAAATTGCGTAAGCGTTGGGTGACCTTCTCCGCGGTCTTTGAGGCCATCCAGCCTGAGACAAAGGTGAAACTTCCCTGTAAGAGCGCGAAGCCGATGAAACTGAAAATGATGAAAACAAAAGAGGTTCCGAACTCTCCCGGAATGATGACATCATCAATGAAACGCCGGATGGTGAGGTAGATTCCCGTTCGGGATACCGTGGCAATCGCCAGGGTGGCTGTGGCCCCCAGATACAGCCACTGATAGCCCTTCATCATGTGCCATAAGCCGATGAGCCGGTTCTTTGATACGGTCTTACTCAGGTCAACGTCATAGTGTTTATTCACTGCCACAAGTAACTTCTCCATTCTGTTGTGAAATGGGACAATCTGTCAGGAGGATGGCGTGCTGGCAGACCATCCTGGGACGATAGTCTTTTCGGCCTGAGGAGAATCACACATTCTCCGCAGTCCTTTTTGGATTGCGAAAGTGAGGTTTGCTGAATTTATTTGTTCCCGAGGTATCAAGTTTACCGCGGTTGATTAGCACTGTCAATAAATGATCCCCTGGAAAGGGGCGGGTTTTTTACCTGGCCGTCTGGACAGTGTCTCCGAATTATTCAGATGAATCATTCATGGTACTTGTCGCTTCTCTCGGGAAGGATGTGGGATATGGACTGGTTCTTTTTTAAAGAAGAACTTCACTGATAATGTTTAAGCAGAAGGGCTTTTCTCTTGTGATATTCCTGGCGAGTGATGATGCCCTTCTGATACAACGCGTTCAGTTCATTCAGGCCTTTGCTGATGTCTGCGACCTGACTTTCTTGACCGGGAGTCGCGGTAGTGGGCTTTGCTTGCGGCAGGCAAGTGAACACTAGCTTAAATTGGTTTGGGTTTTCAATTTTGTAGAAGGTGATCGTTCCCCCGGTTTCTTTGAACATGAAGCGGATATCTCCAAAACCGATGAGCTTTTCAACCGGCCCCTGGGAGATTTCAACGGAATCTATCATTCCCAATGAAATTTCGCCAATGTGCTTCTCAATAATGCCGGACAACCGCAGCACCCGTCGGTTGGTCAGGGCGATCAGGGTGCTGCGCCAACGCAGAATGGAACGAAGGATGATGAACAATGGAATCAGCAGGAGAAAATAGATCAGCCAGCCAGGCCAATTGGGCTGCAGATAGGCGATCAGAAGCTGCATGGCAACAATCGCAACCATCACGATCAGAGCCACCAGTGAGTCCTGCACGATCAGGAACCAATGCTCCCGAAGGGTCAATCGGATGCTTTCTCTTGGTGCCAGGATTTGCTCCAGATAATGGTTCACCACAGGACTCCTGTGCCTTGGGAGGTTTTGTTTTTTTCAGATACTCCAATTATAACAATTCAGGGTCAGTCTCTCAATGTTTTCCCTGAAGAAAGCCCCTGTGTTTCATCGCCTTGTTAATGCGGAATTCAGCCCATCCTTCTGCAGGTTCAAGTTACATGCTGATTGATAAATTCCTTGACATGGCGGAAGACCTGGTCCAATTCCTGATCCAGCAGGATACAATGTGCGCTTTCTGCCAGGTGGATGTGCCCTTTATCCCGGGAAGCGATTCCGTTCAGGATGATCTCGGCGGAATCGGGTGATATGGTTTGATCGTATTCCCCTGTAAACACAAGGGTGGGATTGGCGATCTTTGGCAGTTGTCGTCTTACATCCTTTTGTAACTTCAGTAATGCAACACACGCTTTGAGCGGATATACCGTATATCCTTTCCAGGGCAGGCCATCCTCTTTGCCGGTCTTTTCCAGATATGTTTTGAATGGGGAAAGCAATCTAGCCATCCAAAGCCCCTTAACTTTAATGGCCGGCGCGAATAGCATCTGACCAGCGATTTCCGGATATCGGGCAGCCAGTTCAATTGCCAGCAGCGCGCCCATGGATTCGGCGATCAGAAAGACCTGATGATGAGTTTCCCTCAATGACAGGTATTTGGATTGGATTTCATCAAACCAGGCCTGCCACCTGGTCTGGTTCAGATCGTCTGGATGGGTGCCATGGCCTGGAAGCAGCGGGGCTGATACGGTGTATCCGGCCTGGTGCAGCTTTTCTGCGATCAATCGGACCTCAGCCGTGGTGGCGGTGAACCCATGCATCAGCAGGATAGCTGTTTGGCCGGCCTGCCAGAGAAAGGTGTTCCCTTCCAGATGTGCATTTTTCATGAAAGCTTGGTTGGTCATGCTTTTACCTCGGTCATTGTTCGGGTGCCATCCGGCAGGATGGCAATGCGTGCGTCAGAGGGCAGTCGGGCAATGAACCAGTTGATTAATTGGTCCAGCAATTCGGGTTTACTCGGTGTCAGTTTCCACTTCTTGACCCTGATGGGCGGCAAACCCGAGACCAGAACGATGTTCACTCGCTGGGCATCCCGGGCGATCTGAAAGGCTTTATGCGGTCCAACTTCAAAAAATCCCCGACGGAATTTGTTGAGTATTGCTTCATGGGATTCGGCCTCCATAACCATTTTCTCAAACGCCTGGCTGCCGGATCCCTCCGGGCATTCTGCCAGCAATATGACCCAGCCGCCATCCTTGGTGATCCGGGCTGCATGGGTCAGCGCTTTCTGCGCTTGATAGAGGTTGATATCCTTGGGCGCTCCGCCTGGTGAGACGATGACCAGATCATAGGGTGCGGTGACTTTGACGCCAAAGATGTTATTGACAATGGGGACGGCTGTTTTCATCACAGTTGAGGGGTCGCCAAAGACAACTCGCAGGATATTCTTGTCCTTATCGAGGATGGTTCCCAGGGTGAATTGAACATCCAATTTCTGGCCGATTTCCTCAATGTCCTGTCGCATGGGATTGCTGTGAAACAGACCGGATTTTGCCTGATCCCGGGTGATCATGGCGTGGTTGGCATTGATTGTCTCCCGGCTGGCCAAACCAATGGCAGCGGTCTTCACTCCCCCGGAAAACCCCATGAAGTGATGGGGTTCAATATTCCCCACCGTGATCTTGAGGTCACATTGGACAAAAGCCTCATTGATGGCGATGGGTGTCTGATACGATGATCTACCCAGATCCGTCATGGGTGATTTATCGCAATCATGCACGATGACGGGATATTTGGAGAGAATCGCTTCGTCCAGAATGCGAGGCAGTTCTTCTTTGCTCATGGGGCGGTGGTTGCCGGACCCGACGAACAGCGTGATGTATTTATTCACGAAACCCGTTGTCTCCATGTATCTGAGCAAGGGCTTGAGGACATCCGTTTGCGGTCTGGGGCGGGTTTTGTCATTGATGACAATGCCGATTTTCTGGGCATTCACATAATATTCGAGTTTCTGATTGCCCGCCGGCATTGAAATTGCCTGGGTGACAAAATCCTTTGTTTGAGGGATGGGTTTGGTCGGTTTGGGTTTCAGTTCGTGCACGTCAAAGGCACCCGGTATGCGCACCGAGAGGTGCGCCTTGCCATATGCTAATTTATACTCCGTCATTTTTCCGCCTCAGTTGTTGGATTGCGAGCATGGATTGTTTCGCTTCTTCCAGATTGAGCTCGAAAATCACCGGTCCCTGGAAGGCATGGGTTTGCAACGTGGACAACAGCATCTCCGTATCAAGATCCCCGCTCCCCAGAGGCTGGTGATCCGCACCATATCCGAGTTCCCCTGTCTGCAAGTAATCTGGCGCATCATGCAGGTGCACTTCAACCAGGCGGGGAAGGCAGGCTTGGAGGGCATCTTTGAAGGGAATCGCCCCGGCAAAACCAGCCAACACATGACCCGTATCCAGGCAGATGGAAAGGTCCAGGTGTTCAGCGATCTCAAGAGTCAGATCCAGGGGAAACTCGATCGTTTCTATGGCCAGTTTTCTGGATGGGAACCCGGTTTTTTCGATGAGGGCTTGGATTGATGTGATGGCCTTTTGCTGGAATTGCTTCAATGCCAGGGATTTGGCCAAAGGGGGCAAGGACATCCGGTAGAATTCTGCGGCCAAAGAGCCTGTGGCATGCAAAACCACCACCTCCGGATCAAGGGGTTCCACAGCCTTGAGAGTATCCACCCAGGCTGTGACAGAGCCCTTCCTGACGGGCTCCAGCGGGGTTGCAGGGGCTACAGACCACAGGGGAAGGTGCAGGGTATAGGTCACCCCGGATTCGGCTTGGAGGCCTTTTAGCCGTTGGATGTTCTCTGTGCTGAATGCGTTGGGGAAGAACAACCCAAGGTCTCCTCCTAATTCTATGCACTGGAATCCCTCCTGGATCAAAGCCCCAACCAGTTGACCCCGGTCAAATGTCGTGATCTGATGGATGGCGAGATCTGCATCCAGGTCCGGCGGGATGAGCTGTGCCAGTTGCATTTCCATTATCCCAAATTGCATGCGCTTCCTTTCATTTTTCCCATGAGATCCGTTCATTGAACTGCAGGGTCTGGGTCCAGCCGGTCCGCGCTTTCTGTAGGTAAATTATAATCTCTCTGTTCCAACAGGGGAGCGGAATGAGGCGTTTTTCACCTGTCATTTCGTTCCCTGGTTCGGTTTGGGACTTTCATCACCGACCTAAAGGCCCATTGACAGGAGGGAGTCTGCAATCCATAGCAGTTCTTGGAATGGATTTCGTATAGTGGGTATTCAGGCTGCTGACTTACCTCGTCCAGCAGGCCTCGCCTGCATCAATTGACACTTACAAAAGGTTGGGGAGTGAGCATTCTGGACGGTTCACAACGGATCGTCAAATTTCTGGATTTCGATCCAATAGCCATTGGGATCTTTGAGAAAGAAATGATAGATTTGGTATTTGGGATTGGTTTTGGGTGCGTCCAGAACCTCCACCTGTTTTTCTCTCAGATAGGCATACCATGCGTCAACGGCATCAGTTACCAGGGTCAGGATGACGCTCCGTTCAGCTTGAATGGGGTCAATGTGCTCACAAAATCCCAAGAAGGATTCCTGGGTGGTGGAAAAGATCAGGCAGGAGCTCTGATCCCTCACCAGGGGCAGTCCTAAGACCCCGCTGTAAAACTGGCGGGTTTTTATCAGATCCCTGGCATACAGGAAGGTTATTTGTTGATCAATGGCGGGGTGAGTCATCCGGTGCCTTTCCACAGCGTGAAGAAGAACAAGAAGAGAAACGGATTTTTTAACCCGTTACTCTCCAATTATACGAGAAATCCTGCAGGGTGGGGGCGTTGGGATTCAATCCTTGAGAATTTCGCGGATTTCATTATAGAGAGGTTTTAGTCGTGCATACATGTTCTTGTAGACCCTGTCAAAGAGGGCATTATAGAGCCTGTGCCGTTTGGGATCCGGTTCGAAGGTTTCTCCAATGCGCGTCATTTGCTCAACGGCGGTGTCGAAATTCGGATGCAGGCCCAGGCCCACCGCCACATCAATGGCAGCTCCCAGTCCGGAAGCCTCGTAGACATGGGGCCGGGAAACCGGTAAACCAAAGATGTCTGCGGTAATTTGCATCGCCCCAGGGCTTTGACTGCCGCCGCCTGCCACCCGCAGGGCGGTGATGGGGACATGAGACCGTTTTTCAGTCCGTTCTGCCCCTTCCCGCAGTGCAAAGGCCAGGCCTTCAATGATAGCCCTATAGAAATGGGCCCGGCTATGCACATCGCCAAAGCCAATCACAGCACCCTTGGCCTCAGGTCCGGGAATTTTCAATCCCGGAGACCAGTAGGGTTGAAGGACCAAACCCTCAGCTCCGGCAGGAACTGTTTCAAGGAGCTTATCAAACAATACTTCTGCTTCAATGCCGCGTTCTTCTGCCAGCCGTTTTTCAACCTGACCAAATTCTTCCTTGAACCAACTGACCATCCAGAACCCCCGGTAAATCTGAACCTCCAGAGAATAGGCCCCGGGGACAGCCGCCGGATAGGGCGGGATCAAGGGGATGACCTCAACATAGTCTTTGTGGGTTGTGTTGATGGTGGCGGTTGTCCCATAACTGAGACATCCGATATGTGGGTCCAGACACCCCGCGCCGATAACTTCTGTGGCTTTGTCAGCAGCGGTGGCGATGAGAGGAAGTCCTGCGGGGATGCCCGTGGCCTCGGATGCTGCAGAGGTTATTTCACCGAGGAGACCGGCAGGGGCGATCAGTTCTGGGAGCATGTCACGCTCTACCATCACCGCATCCCATTTCCAGTCCGAGTCCTTGGCCCAGGCCTGATTTTTATAGTCAAAGGGCATATACCCCACCTGGCAACCAATGGAATCAATCACCTTTCCCGTCAGCTTGTGGGTGAGGAACCCCGAAAGATAAAGATAATGTTCGGTTTTCTCCCAGATCTCCGGCTGATGGGTCTTAATCCAGTTAGCCTCCGCTTCAGCTTGCAGGTAGCGGATTGTGTCTCCCATGCCGGCCAGCTTGAATAACAACCCCCACAGGCCCCCCAGGGGAGGCAGGTCTTCGGTGCGTCGCTGGTCCAACCAGACAATCGCTGGGCGCAGAGCCTCTTTGTTTTCATCCAGATTAATCACCGTGGAGCGCTGGGTTGTCAGGCCGACTCCAGCAATGCGCTCCTTCTTCACTTGAGGCATCTCCCACAGGGCCTGACAGGCTTCACAGACCGCCCGCCAAAAAACATCCGGGTCCTGTTCCGCCCATCCGGGTTTTCTGGAGTAGTATGCCTGGATTGGGATTCGTTTTTTTGCCACGAGGTGTCCCTTCAGGTCAAAGATCAGGGCTCGGACACTTTGGGTGCCGTTATCAATTGCCAGGATTTGTTTGCACATCATCTTTTTCTCCATCTGCGAGTCTTTGCTCATGCTGCTGTTGTGACCTGATGATTTATCGGGGTGAGATTTTTCACTTACTGTGGCAGGTAGTAGTTTTCCTGCCATAGGGCCTGATACCGATTCAGCTCTGCCTCCCAATCCGCATCGGACCAACCGAGGGGTTCCTGAACCAGGGACCGCACCCGGGCAATCTTGTCCAGGCCGCCGTTGGGCAGCAGCAGCCCCAGGCGCACCCGCCGAAGGAGCAGGTCATCCAGGTGTTCCACCGCTTCATTTTCCGCTGCCCAGGACAGTTCCGCCCAGAATTGCGGCAGCGGGTCAATCCGCTTCAGATGGTCTGGCCGGGCAGTTTCAAAGAAACGGGTCACGTCCCTTCCCAGGCGACCTGCCATCAGTGTCCAGTCTGGATCGGCAGCCTGTTTGCGGTTGGCAGGTCTTGGTTGGATAAAACAGGGCGCCCGATGATCAAAGGAGGGCTCCCCTGGCAGCTCCCGGCAGCAGAAGTTGAGCACATCGGCAGCCATCACCCGGAAAATGGTCAATTTCCCGCCAGCAATTGTGACGAGGCCGTCTTCTTCCCAGATTTTGTGGGCGCGGGATTCTTTGGAGGGCGTCGGCGCATTGGTGTTGATAACAGGACGCAGTCCGGCGAAGGTGGAGATGATATCCCCCGAATCCACGGGGTGATCCGGGAAGGCTGATCGGGCAGCTTCCAGAAGGTAATCCACTTCCTGGGGAGTAATGCGGGTTTCATCCTCTTGAAGAGTGTGGTCCAGATCCGTTGTGCCGATCATTGTTCGTCCCTCCCAGGGGATGGCAAAGAGGGCGCGATTATCTCGGGGATGCAGCATGGTGACCGCAGCATGGAGGGGAAGTTTCTCGTTGGAAAAGATCAGGTGGCTTCCCCTCAGCCGGCGGAGACGTGGTTTCCCACCGATTTCCCGGCGGATCTGATCAGACCAGGGGCCGGTGGCGTTAATCACCACGTTTCCCCGGACTTCCTGCTGCCGTCTTCCGCCATTCCGGGTTTGATCTTCAACCAGGACACCCTCCACCCGACCGTTCTTGGCTTTGCAAAGCTGGATCACTTTTGCGTAGTTGAGGGCCGTCCCTCCGAAGCGGATGCCATCCAT
>DAOTUG010000042.1:0-28449 GCA_034437335.1 Anaerolineaceae bacterium | reverse complement strand
AGATTGTCAAGAAAAAGAAAAAAGCTCTCCTTGGCCTGGCAGCCGGCACCCTGATGAGCGCTCTGGTGGCTATTCCTCTGTATATACTGACCGGTCAGGCACTGACCCTGACCATTCTCGGATTGGGTGCGGGTATCGGTTTTTCAGTTGGCGGCGGATTTGATCTCAGTCTGGATTCTGATTGAAAACCTGTTTGGAAAAGTGACAAGGCTCTCCAAACAACATCATTTTCTCCTCTGAACCAAACCGGATGGCGGCTAACCATCCGGTTTGGGGCTTTAATGGGGATGGACTGGTGACCCAGGTGGTTATCGAATACAATAAGGCCCACAACGAGCAAACACAGGAAGAGGTTTTTGGTAGATGTCTGGTTTCAAACCTGCGCAAATCCTGGGGGTGGCCCTCATCATCACAGCGCTTCTGGCCGCAGGGGGCTCTGCCGCCGCTGCGCCGGCCGAGGCTGGGCCGCACCAGCAAGAGGGGCCGCTCTGGCCTGCTGTGGGGTATGGGGCCGGGACAATGCGCTTTGATCAGCTAGGGGTTGCAGAGGGACTTTCAGACAATACTGTTCTGACGGTCTTGCAGGACCGCCAGGGTTTTCTCTGGTTTGGCACCCGGGAGGGGCTGAACAAGTATAACGGGTATGATGTCACCGTCTACAAAGCCGACCCAAACGATCCCGGCGCGCTCTCGGATGGGTATATCACAGCGGCCATTGAGACGGAAGACGGCGCGCTCTGGCTGGGGACGGTTTATGGGGGCTTGAATCGCTTTGATCCTGATCTGGATCGCTTTAAACATTTCCTTCCTGATCCTGATGATCCTGCCAGTCTGCCCCATGCCCAGGTGCGGGCATTGCTGGCGGATTCCGGCGGATTTCTGTGGGTGGGGACCCGGGCTGGACTCAGCCGTCTTGATCTGGACGCCGGAGGGGGGTTTCAAACCTTCCAGCATGATCCGGGAGACCCTCGCAGTCTCAGCCACAATGATATTCTTGCGCTGTATGAAGACCCCCAGGGGACGCTATGGGTCGGCACCGATCAGGGCCTCAACCGGTTTGATCCGGATACAGGGGCCTTTGACCGATTCATCCACGCGGCATCCCTGGGATATGCCCGCATCCATTCGATCACGGGGGACGGCGATACGGGGCTGTGGCTCGGGACGGGGGGCGGTCTGGTGCACTTCAACACAATAACCGGCACCTATCGGGTCTATCAGCATGATCCGGACCAACCGGATTCCCTCAGCCATCATCAGATTCATGTCGTCTATCGCGACAGCGCAGGGCAGCTTTGGCTGGGTCTTGAAGAGGGAGGCGTGAACCTTGTCACGGAGATTGGTCTGGGGCGGATCCATGTCATCCGGTATTCTCAGGCTGATGAAGATGCCCACAGCCTCAGCCATGATTCTGTACGAGCCATCTTTGAGGATGACGGTGGGGTGATGTGGTTTGGCACCCTGGGAGGTGGGGCCAACAAGGCCGATCCGGACACCCGGGCCTTTGGCCATTATCGCCATTTTCCGGAAGACCCCCACAGCCTGGCGGGGGATCGGGTCACCGCCCTGGCCTTTGATGCGAACCGCGCGGCTTTGTGGGTGGGCACTGCAGAGGCTGGATTGGATCGGATGGACCTGAACAGCGGGGAATTTACCCACTATGCGCACGAGTCGCAGGCACCCCATGCCCTGAGCGATGATTATGTCACCGTTCTGCATCTTGATGGCGGAGGTCGGCTCTGGGCGGCCACCCGCAGCGGTTTGTTGGAATATTATGACTCCCAGGTGGATGGCTTCGTGACGCTGCCCCTGGATCTGGCGGACCATGGCGTTGATTCGGTCATCACGGATATCCACCACGACCCGGCGAATAATTTGTGGGTGAGTTTTGAGGGTGGAGAGCTGCTGAAACTCCTTCCTTCCCGGGCAGAGATGGTCTGGTATTATTTGCAACCGGAGGAGAGCCGTCTGCTGGTGGACAACACAATTCTCACCATTTATCCAGGTCGGGATGGCGTCATCTGGCTGGGAACAGAAAATCAGGGTTTGGTGCGCTTTGATCCTGCTGCTGAGACCTTTATCCGCTATACGAAGCGTGGAGACGGTCTGGGCCCCAGCCATAACAGCATCACCACGATCTATGAAGATGATCTGGGCTTGCTCTGGCTGGGCACCTCCGGGGGCGGGTTGAACCGCTTCAATCCGGAAACGGGTGGATTTGATCATGTCACCACCCAGGACGGGCTGCCCTCCAACCGGATCTTTGGTATCTTGCAGGACGCCTTCGGCGCCTTATGGTTGAGTACGGGAAATGGGCTCTCCCGCTATCATCCCATCACCCAGGTGGTCAGGAATTTTGATGCTCGGGACGGTCTGCAGGGCAACACCTTCACCATCCAGGCAGCCGCTGCCAGTGGCGACGGCGCGCTGTTTTTTGGCGGCGTGAACGGGTTGAATGCCTTCTATCCCCATCGGATTGAGGATAATGACCATGTCCCCCCTGTGGTGATCACCGCAGTTTCCTTGTTTAACCAGACCCTGCTGACGGATATCACCCATTGTGCGCAGTCCCTGACCCTTTCTCATGATCAGAATTTTCTTTCCTTTGAATTCGCCGCGCTGGATTTTACGGCGCCTGGCAAGAACCAGTATGCCTATAAGCTGGAAGGCCTTAACGAGGATTATGTCTATGTTGGCAACCGGCGTCATGCGGATTACCCGAACCTGCCCTCGGGGAGCTACGTTTTTCGGTTGATCGGATCCAATAATGATGGGGTCTGGAACACAAGCGGCGCCTGCCTGATGATTGAGATTCGCCCGCCTTTCTGGTCCACCTGGTGGTTCATCGCCCTGGTGGGCCTTGTTCTGGCCGGCAGCGTGGTTCTGGGCTATCGTCTGCGCTTGCGAACAATTGAAACGCAGCGGCAGCAGCTTGCTGTGCAGGTTTTTAAACGAACCCAGGAGATAGAACGCCGGCGGCAGATTGCCGCGGGTCTCAGCGAAGTGGTGCGGCTTTTGAACACCAGCCAACCCCTGGAGGAGAGCTTGGATTTCATCGTCAAGCAGGCCATTGGCCTGACGGCTGCCAGCAAGGCGGCTATCTTCGAGCGTCAGGGTGATCAGGTGGTGGTCAAGGCCTGTTATCCGGATGAGGAAACGCATGCCCTGTCCCTTTCCGATCCGGGGTCTTCCAGTGCCCGCTGTCTTTTGGAGAGCATTTTCCTCAAGAGATATCTGATTTATTCCCGGATTGACCCCAAAACGATGCAATCGGACACCCGATGGGAACTGGTCACCGGGGATTATCGCACGGTGATTTGCATGCCCCTGATCGTGTCGGATTCGGTTTACGGCGGATTGGTGATGTATTACGGCGAGGAGCGCACCTTCACTCCCGATGAGATTAACCTGGCCCATACCCTCGCGGACCAGGCCTCTCTGGCGATTGCCAACGAGCGCCTGAAAGTGAACGCACAGGATCTGGCTGTGGCGGCGGAGCGTAACCGTCTGGCCCGGGATCTGCATGATGCGGTCACCCAGACCCTGTTTTCAAGCAGCCTGATCGCGGAAGTCCTGCCCAGAATCTGGGAAAAGGAACCGGAGGAAGGCCGGAGGCGGTTGCAAGAGCTACGGCAGTTGGCCCGGGGGGCGCTGGCTGAGATGCGCACCCTGCTCCTGGAGCTGCGACCCTCGGCCCTGGCAGATGCCGACCCGGTGGAATTGTTCAAGCACCTGACGGATGCCTTCACCGGCCGCACGGGCATCCCCGTCCGGTTTGAGATTGCCGCGCCGGATGGATGTGCGATGCCCCTGGAGGTGAAGAACGTCTTTTATCGGGTGGCTCAGGAGGGATTGAACAATATATTCAAGCACGCCCAGGCCACGCAGGTGTGGTTTAAATTTTCCTGTGATGCCCGCCGGGCCATGTTGATCATCACGGATAATGGCGTCGGATTTGACACAGAGGCAGGGGCCGCGGGGCGCCTTGGCTTGGGCATCATGCGGGAACGGGTGGAAAGCATCGGGGGGGACTTGAAGATCGTCAGCCAGATGGGAGAGGGCACCACCCTGCATCTCGTGTGGATCTTTGAAGAGAATACGTTAAAATAAAACTGTCAAGTTGGCTTGGATGAAGGGAAGTGAAGATGCCGGAAGAGAAACTGATTCGCGTGATGATTGTGGACGATCACAAGGTTGTCCGGAGCGGTTTGAGCGCTTTTCTGATGGCTTATAATGATTTGGAGCTTGTGGGGGAAGCGGAAAGCGGGGAAAAAGCCGTGGCCATGTGCCACCAGCGGCACCCGGATGTGGTGTTGATGGATTTGGTGATGTCGAAAATGAACGGCGCTGAGGCCACCAAAGCTATTTTGGAAGCCTGTCCGGAGACGAAGGTGATCGCGCTGACCAGTTTCAAGGAGCAGGATCTGGTTGAGGGCGCATTGAAAGCCGGCGCCATCGGATATCTGCTCAAGAATGTGGATGCGGATGAGTTGGCTGATGCCATCCGCCAGGCGGACGCCGGGAAACCCACCCTGGCCCCCGAAGCGGCCCAGGTGTTGATTGAGGCCAGCCGCAAACCCTACAAACCCGGGATTGACCTGACAGAACGGGAAAAGGAGGTTCTTGCCCTCCTTGTGGAGGGGCTGACCAATCCGGAGATTGCAGAAAAACTGGTGGTGAGCAAGTCCACGGTCAAATTCCATGTCAGCAGCATCCTGAACAAACTGCAGGTTTCCAGCCGGACGGAGGCTGTGGCCAAAGCCCTGCAGGAAAATTTGCTTCCGGAGTAGAGGCGCCTGTGCCCCTGCGGTTTCCGGCGCTGTTTTCCTTCGCGGCCCTGTGCGGCTGCAGCAGCCGATCCCCGGGGATGGGCAGAACGTGATGACGGATCAGAAGGCTGTGTTGCTGGAGGCCTACCGCGCCCATCCTGGCAGGACCCTGCCCAACGCCTTTTGGAAGACCGCTATTGGCGGCGCTGCTATGCGCCTGGATGTGCACCGCAATGCGGATCAGGCCCTGGACGCCCTGTTTGTCTGGCAGGGGCAGCGTCTGATGGCGGGATGGTGTGCCGATCCGGATTGCCTCCCCGCGGACCTGAAGGACAGGGATGCTATGTCCTTCGCCCTGGTGCATGAGGATTGTCTGCCTGCTTTTGATGTGGATACCTTTGGGATGCACCAGGCGTATTTTCGCCTGGTGTATCGGGGACCTGCCCCGAAGGTGCCCTGCCCGGCGGGTTTCACTTTCGAAACTGTGGATCCGGAGGCTGATAGGGTGGATGTGGTGCGGGTGATCCGGGTTTGTTATGAACGGATTCGGATTGACGCCGACCTGGTGCGGCGCTGGCAATTGTTTCCTGTTTACCGCCCCGGGCTGTGGGTCTGGCTGGTGGACCAGCGAAACGGCGCCCGGGCTGCCCTTGGCATCGCCGATTTGGACCCGCAGGTCCCTGAAGCTTCTCTGGAATGGATCCAGGTTCTTCCGGAATACCGTCGGCGGGGCCTTGGTCGGGCTCTGGTCTCCGAACTGCTGCGGCGGGCGGCCAAGGATGCGGCCTTCACAACCGTTTCGGGGGAAGTGGACAACGAGACCCGGCCGGATCTGCTCTACCGGGCCTGCGGTTTTTCGGGTTCGGACGTCTGGCATTTATTACACAATCCCCCCTAGGCGCGGCCTGGCATCTGCCTTGGGACCGGATCAAATGATGATGAGGAGTGTGGTGAAATCCATGAATCCTGTGACAATGAGAAGATTTCTTTTCCTTTTTGGTGTTGGGATGGCAGTGATGTTGCTCAGCGGCTGTCAGAAAAGCGCTTCCAATGCAACGCCTTCCGTTCCCGCCCCTCCGGGCACCGCTACCTTCGCACCCCCCGGGGAATCCGGCACGGAGGAGGTCATTGTGGATACGCCCCTGGTCAATGTCACCGGGGTGACGGTCAAGCAGGGTGAGGCCATCACCTTCTCCGGGCGGACCTCGGTCCCCCAGGGGGAATGTCTTTATACGGAGCTGTATGGAAACGATGTCCTGCTGTCCTGGTGGCCGGTTGGGAAGTGTTTTCCTGTTGAGGGGATGGACTGGGAGATCAGCGTTCCCCTGGGAGAGGAAGGCGCTCCGGAACGCCTGGATCAATGGGTCAACTATCGCCTGCGGGTCTGGTGGCCGGGGGAACCGGACGTTGCCAGCCATTCTTTCCCCTTTGAGTTGGCGTCACCGCCCGGTCAGGATGCACAGCCGAATTAACCTTTTGAGAGGACCCCGTGGAGACTGAAATTGCTGTTTTTTATGGCATGATAGAAGACCTGGTCCAGCGAATGGATGGATGTTTTTCGGATTTACCCGCAAAAGCCTTGGATTGGACCCCGGACCCGGCCATTAATTCCCTCTCTGTGCTGGTGGTGCACACCGCCGGCGCCCTGGGCTATTGGGTTGGCGAGATCATCGGCGGCAAGCCCGCCGGGCGGGACCGCTCGAGTGAATTTATGGTCAGGGAACTTTCCAAGGCGGAATTGCACAGGGTTTTATATGCAGCGTTGGAGACAGCCCGCAAGGTTCTGGAGGACCTTTCCCTCGATCGCCTTGGTGAGATGGTGTATTCACCGATCCACAATGATGATTTTTCTGTGGCCTTTGCCCTGGCCCACGCCCTGGAGCACACGGCCCTGCATCTGGGTCATATGGAAGTCGTCCGGGAATTATGGGAGCAGGTGGATCTGGAAGCCGGGGCCGAAGGTCCCTGAACCGGGTATATCCGGCAATCCCCTCTCTTCAGACAGTTATAATGAAGTTAAAAGAATCCTGTCCAAGCCGTCCGGGGTGCCGGGTGTCCCCTGCCATCAGTGGGGCGCCGGGTTTCTCAGATTGGGAGAAACAAGCATATGGCATACGATAGATTGCTGAATCGAGACCAACAGCCGGACCAGGATCAGGTCCGTAAAACCATCGGCAGTGAGGTTCTGCCGGTGTGGGATCAGGTGCGGGCTTTTTTGGCCAAGACCTATCCGGATTTTGAACCGGAGTGGGTATTTTTTAATCCCAAGGAAGGGTGGGGGCTTCGCTATCGTCGCGAATCGCAGCAGCTCTGTATGTTATTCCCGGAGCGGGGGGCATTCATGGCTTTCCTGACCCTGTCCCCGGAGGATGATCAGGAAGCGCTGGAGCGGATCAATTACTTCAATGCCAGAATCCGGGCCCTGTTGAACCGGCCCTCCAACCTGCCTCAGGGTCGTTGGCTGTGGCTGCGGCTGGAGGACCACACAGATTTTTTTGGGCTCAGGATCCTGCTGGAGATCAAGTCGTCCTGATGCGAGGGGGAGTTTCTAAAAAAATATCGCTTGTCTATATGGGGCTGGCTTGGTGATGGGGAACGGCTTCCGGTATGCTCATTAATGGATTAACCACATCATGCTGGAAAGGAAAAACGATGACGTTTGTGAGGATGCTCCTTCTTTTGATGTTGATGAGCGGTCTGACGGGATGCGGGATTTATGAGAACCTTCGGCCGGAAGCGGCCCCGGACCTGCGCTTTGAACCCCGATTGACCATGCTGTCGGAAGGGATGGTCACTTTCAAGATCGCCGTCTCAAACCACTCTGAAACGGCCAGCCCGGAGATGCCGGATGCCGATATCATCGCGGTGATCACCGATTCTGAGGGGTCGGTCCGCAATCAGATGCGTTTGGTGGATCTGGCCCCCCTTCCCGGCGGAGAAACAATTGCCCCCCTGACCTATGAAGCCGAATTCACACCCGGGGAATATACCCTGCGCCTCAGCGGGGAGGGAATTCCCGTCCTGGAGCTGTCCTTCCGTATTGTGGAAGCGGATGGGGTTCGCAAGCTGGCTGCGCATCCGGAATGGATTGACCCCCACACAGAGTTTGTTATCAGCGACCCGGATATCTAGGGGGCTTTCTGGAATCGGCCTGCCCCTCTGTGAGGGGCCCAGGGCTTGCTGGGGTAGGCAAAGACTGTGTTAGAATCACTATCCCAGGATTGAGACCTGCCCTCAGGAGGCATCCATGCGAAAGCGGCTTTGCCTGGATTTTTCGTTTGATCGCCAGGCTGTGATCATCACCATTGCCAGCACCCTGCTGTTGATGGTGGATGAATATTTCACCCTCACACCGGTCAAGGTGTTGGATCGTACCCTGCTCTATCTGATCATCCCGGTTGGGATCATCCTGATTGTGTTCCGGCAGCCCATGCGGGATTTTGGTTTTCAGCTCGGAGATTGGCAGGCTGGTGCGGTTCTCACCCTGGGATCGGCGCTGATCCTGGCGCCCATCCTGTGGTTTGTGGTGCAGGGTTCTCCGGCCATGGTGGATTACTACCGGCACGCCCCCCTCACCAGCCGACTCTTTTGGTTCACCCTGTTGGAGTTGATTGGGTGGGAATTTTTCTTCCGGGGATTTATCCTGTTTGGCTACCAGCCTGCCTTTGGGGATCATGCCCTCTGGCTGCAGGCGGTGCCCTTTGCTCTGGCGCATCTGGGCAAGCCGGGCCTGGAAACCCTGACGACTCTTTTTGGCGGTTTTTTCTTTGGCTGGGTTGCCAGACGGACGCGCTCGGTCATCTATCCGGTGTTGATCCATGTGTTTGTGGCGCTTTTTACCAGGGTGGCGGCCATCTCGGCGGCCGCGCACTGACTCTGGCTTTTTAACCAGGAAGGAGCAATACTATGATTTCCGAAGTTGAGATCATCCTGAGAGTGTTATTGGGGGCTGTTTTGGGCGCTGTGATTGGTTTTGAACGGGAGCGGGACAACCAGCCCGCAGGCCTCCGCACCCATATGATTTTGGTGATCGGCGCCACCCTGGCCATGGTGCTTTCCGTCAATTTGGGCTATCTGTTTGCCCGGCCAGGAACCCCGGCGGACCCGGCCCGTCTGGCGGCGCAGGTGATCTCAGGGATCGGCTTTTTGGGCGCGGGGGCCATTTTGCGCTATGGTTTCAATGTCAAGGGGCTGACCACAGCGACCTCCCTGTGGACGATGGCGATTGTCGGCATGGCCGTCGGCGCGGGATACTACCTGATTGGGATTGTGACCACGGCATTGATGCTGGTGGTGTTGGGCTTGCTGAATATCATTGAAAACCGCTTTGTGCGCACCTCCGTGACCCGGTTCATCACCATCCAGGCGAGTTATCAACAAGGGGTGGTGAAGGAGATCCGGGAAGATGTTCACGAATTCGCCGATGAGCTGGTCAGTTTTTCCATTCAGAAGCACGTCAAAAACAACCGCATCCGCATCCAGATTGTGGCCAGGATCTCCCGGGATCAGGAACTGGAAGAACTGGTGGAGGCGATATCGGACGTGAAGGGCGTTCGGAATATGAAGGTTGAGTGAGGGGGATTAGGGCTCCGGGGCCTCAAGACTGGATTTCTCCCGCGTCATTTGCCTGAGACCGCAGAGGACATCTCCCATTGGCAGGGGTTTGAACCAGCAGAATGCGGCCCCAGCCTCCCGGGCCGCGAGGAGATGTTCTGAGGACTGATTGGCAGTCATGCAGGCCACTGGAATATTCCGGGTGGCCTGATTTTTTTTCATCAGGCGGCAAACCTTCAGACCGGTCATGCCCGGCATGCAGATATCCAGCAGGACGGCATCCGGGTGGTGCTGGCAGATGGTCTGGTAGGCCTCTTTTCCGTCCGCGGCTTCCAGGACCTGATAGCCGGCATGGCGCAGAGCGGCAGAGAGCATTTTCCGGGTGGCGCGGTTGTCATCAGCGATCAGGATGGTTTGCATAGGGTTTCCCACCTTTAAGGTTGTGTTACCACTTGCCGGTTTTCATTGGCTTTCTGGATAATCCCTGCGGTGGATTGGTACGGCGCAGCAGTTTGTCTGGCGGTACCAATGCTGAGTTTCAGGGGTTTGTTTTGATTCAGAAGGTCTGTAAGGGCCTGGCGGATATACTCGGTCAGCTTGCCCGTTTGTTTGCTGGAGGTGATGAGGATGAAATTCCCGCGGCTGGCCTGGCCCACAAAGTCTGTGGGATGCCCTTGCTTCTCGAGGACGGAGATCAGGGCCTGTCCGGTTTGTTTGATGATCTGGTTGGCTGCAGTCGCTCCCTCCCGCTGCTGGAATTCTTCCAGCCCCTCCAGGCGCAGGTCCATCACGGCCCAGTTCTCCCGCTCGTTGAGAAAATCCAGTTGGATTTCGATCACCCGTCGGGCGGGCAGCCCGGTGAGTGCGTCGGTGAACTGCTCTCGTTCGCTGCGGGAAATGGCGTTTTGCACCCGCCAGCCCAGCTCCTCCAGGTCGAAGGGCTTTGTGATGTAATCATCCGCGCCCAGTTGGAGCCCCTGCAATTTGTCCGATTTCTCATCCTTCTGGGTCAGGAAGATGATCGGCATGTGGCTGGTCCGAGGCACAGAGCGCAGCCGGCGGCAGATCGCATATCCGTCAATGTCCGGCAGGATGATGTCCAGGATGATCAGATGGGGGATCAGTTGGGAGGCTTTTTGCAGGGCTTCTTCTCCTGACCCCGCCAGGGCGATCTGGTAGCCTTTTTCTTTGAAATACAGTTTCAGAAGGTGGGCGATGTCTTTATTGTCTTCAATGATTAAGAGTTGAGCGGGAAACATACGGAAACCTCAAATTGGCTGCCTGGTATTACTGGGATTAACGAACCCGATGTACCTTATTTTACTGCATTGTCCGAAGTTCGCGCAGGCAAAATTATCGGGACTGGCGTGGGGACTCAACCCCCATTGGGATCCAGGAGGGTGGTGATATCCGTATGCCCCCGGCTTCTGGCGTTTTCCAGGGCATCAGAGCCGTCCCTGCCCTGCTTGTGCGGGTTTGCGCCGGCATCCATCAATGCCCGGACGGCCTCCAATTGGCCGTTTAGGGCGGCGCGCATCAGAGGCGTTTCCCCATCCGGGCTGCGGGCATCCACCGCCGCACCGGCCTCCAGGAGCCTGGCAATGACCTCTACCTGGCCGTGTTCGGCGGCGAAGTGCAGGGGCGTCCACTCGGTGAAGCTCTCCCGCAGGCCGGGCTTCAGCCCGCCTGCCAGGAGGGCCGCCACAGTTTGTCCATGGCCGTTCTGGGCCGCTAGGCACAGGGCGGAGGCGGCGCGTTTTCCGCTGTGGGTTGCGCCGGACTGCAGCAGAAGTTGCACAACGGCTGTGTGGCCTGCCTGGGCTGCTGTGCTCAGAGCCAGATCAAGATCCTGCTGGGCTGGTTTTTCCGCCAGGGCCGTTGCCATGGCAGCGCTGTCGCCCTTTGCGGCAATTTCAAGGAGGGGATGGGTCATGGCCTTTTCTTGTCAGATGCCAATGCCTGCCGCAGAGCGGCCAGACCGGCCAGGGCCAGCAGCAGGAAGCTCCCGCCCACAAAGAGCCATTTGAGGGGGGTGGAAAGTACGGCCAGCCAGGCGGCCGGGTCGGTGCGGATGGGGTAGCGCGCCATCACGATCACAGAGGCCAGGTTTTCCAGCAGATCAAAGCCCAGCCCCAAAAGAGGCGCCAGATTGGCCGATTGCCAGGGGCTCTCCTCCGAAAAACCCCGTGAGAGGAGCCAGGTCAGGCTGCTGGTCAGGAAAAAGGCATAGCTGAGGGGCCAGATCAGGTCAAACCCCAGCCGGGCGCGGATATAGGCCTGACGCCCTTCCGGGCCATAGGTCTCAGCAAAATCATAGAGCGTCTGAGGGGAATAGAACAGAGAACTGTCCGGAGAGCCAGCCCCGCGGGTATAGGCCTCTGCCCGTCGGGATTGGGCGGGCAGGACAACGGCGAGGAACAGGAGGAAGACTCCCAGGGACGCCAGGACGAGCCAGCCGGTGTTGATTTTCTGGAGCCATCGGGAAAGGGGTTTCATGGGTTCATTATAACCCTTGTTTTTTGAGAGACTCCCATCCCCTCCCGATCCCTCACATCACAATGAAGATCAGGATGGCGAAAACCGGCAGCACGGTGACCAGAAAGGACACCAGGGCCTGCCACCAGGCGATCTTATAAAGATGGGCTATGCTGATGACAGTCAGGATCAATGACCAGAGGATGGGAGCGAACATGATAAAGAGGGAGTACCAGAAAAGGTTGGGGGCGCATTCCGCCACCCGCCAGGCTTCCCCGGTCAGGGCCATGCCGGCCTCATATTGCAGGTCGAAAAACGTGGAGCCGACGTTCAGGGTGAAACACAGCACGAAGAAGGCCGGCCGGAAGGCGGCGCTGCGATTGAATAGTCGCGCCACCCGGGAAACCAGAAAGGCGGCCGCGGCGATGCTGGCGATCCCCAGGGGAATTGTGAGCAGGGAGATGATGATGTCCGGGCCCATGGAGATGCCCAGATAAAACTCCCGGCCCCGGGCGGTGGCGTCGTGGACCAGGTTCATGAACAGAGTTACCAGGGTCCATAGGAGCAGGGAAAAGAGCAGGAAGGTCCAGGCATATTTACCCGGTTTTTCCTGGGCCAGGAGTTTGTCCACCATTTTGCGGGGGTGGGCCAAAAAATCCCAGGCGATCCCGATGGTCTTTGCGAAGGTTTTCATGGGGCGTTTCCTTTGTTGATGTTTGTTTGGATTCCATGGAGGAAGATGTGCACAAATTGTTCGGCAATGGCCGTCGGGGGGATGCTGGACGCTTCAGGGGGCATCAGGGCCTGGTTGATGGCATAGGCCATGAACATCCCCAGGAAGGCCTGGGCCGCGGTTTCTGGGTTCATAGGACGAATCCGCCCGGCTTCGATCTGGTTTTGGAGATAGGCGGAGAGGATCCGGCGCTGGGCGGCCGGTATCCGGGCCACCAGGGGGCGGATTTCCGGCTGGCGTTCCGCTTCCCACAGCGTCATCAGGATAGCTTTGCGGCGTTCCAGCATGGTCCGAAAAAAGCCTTCCCCCAGACGGGTCAGGTCGGCAGCCAGGTCCCCCGTCATTTCCGATTCCAGTCCCTTCGCCAGACGGGGGACGGCGGAATTGGCCTGGATGGCTTCCTGAAAAAGGGCCTCTTTGGAGCCAAAATGGCGAAAGAGGGTCACTTCGTTCACCCCGGCTTCCTCGGCGATCTGCCGGGTGGGGGTGGCGGCATAGCCCTGTTCCGTGAAGAGCCGGATGGCGGCCTGGAGGATTTTCCGGTGGGTGTCCTGCATGGGTCAGGCGGCCGGGTTCCTTGTGGCCATCCAGTGTTCCAGGTAGCGGCCCAGCTCCACCCCGCCCCAGACCCCGAAGAAGAAAATCAGAAAGGTGAGGATGGCGCTGTCGAGGAACAGGGTGGCGATGAAGCTGGCCAGGGAGAGAAGGACCAGGATGCTGCCGACGATGAGATGGCCTTTGGTGGCTTGCTGGCTGATGGACATGGGAAAGTTTCCTTTTCATTGTAAGTAAGTACTTGCTTGCACAAGCATAATGGGTAAATGCCCCCCTGTCAAGGTATTAATGGGTTTCAATCGGCGCCGGCCCAGTGGCCCTACCAGTCGCCGGCGTATTTCACGCTGTGGGGTCTGTTTGCGGCAGCTGTCAGGGCATATCGGAGCGCCACAAGCTGGCGGATGTGGAGCAGATCGTGGGCCAGCCAGGAGGCAAGCATGTCTCCGCCGGAAAGGGGCGCCCCCCAGGGCATCGCAACTGGTTGCTCCCAGGCGCAGTGGCTGGGCAGTTGAAGCAGCCAGTCAATCGCTGCGGCCCGTTCGGCCTCAAACTCCGCCAGGATTGCGGGCAGGGTCATCTCGGTATACGCTTTTTTGGCGGGGCCGTGTTCTTCCCAGGGCTCTTCCGGGTGCAGGAGTATGTGTTCCAGGTGGAAGGGAAAATCCCACAGCTCTTCATAGACCAGGTGGCGCACCACCTGAAGGATGGACCAGGAATCGGGGTCCGGCTGCCAATGGGCCTGGTCTTGTGTCAGGCCCTGAACCAGGTGGCGAATGGTCTGGGCCTGGTGTTTGAGTTGGTTGGCTGCTTTTGTTCGATCCATACGGTTCTCCTCGACTGAGCATGGTCAGATTGAAAGGGGGCTGCTTTCGCCAGGTCGGCATTTCATGGGGGCGGATTCCCCGGACCTGTTCAGGATGGGTATCATGCCGTTTGTTTCGCCAGGATCTGCTGCAAAAAACGCCAGACAGCCACCAGCGCGAGGGTGTCGCGCCGGCAGTAGGCCCGCAGGGAGGCTTCCATTTCGGCTCGTTCTGCCGGGTCGGTGTCCGCCGCGCTTTGCTGCAGCCGCCACCACGTCAGCATGGCATCCTCCCCATTGCTGATGTTCAGGTTGGCATAATCCAAGTCCGGACAGAGGACAGGCAGAACCGCCTTCAGGGAGGCGCTGCCGTGGAAATCCGGATGGACATAGTGGGCGTTTCTGAAGGGCAGCATCAGGTCAAACAGCCGGCCATTGAGAGCCAGCAGGGTTTCTGCTTCCTCCGGATGGTGAGCGGCCAGTTCCTGGTTGCACCGGGCTTCAAAGGATTTGTTCCAGACGACGACGGATCCCCTGGGATGGATGTGGGATAGCAGGCTGGCCGCGATCCGTGGGGCCGGATCGCAAACCTCGGTGACCAACGCTTCAAAATGCTGCGGGGCTTCCCCGGGTGCATCCACCCGGTGCAGGGAATACTGAAAGATCACAGGCTCATAGGGACGATAGCCCGGGTAGAGGGGGACGGCCGGGTTGAAGGTCTCGTAGTCCAGGAAATGCAGAGGGTATCTCAAATCGGCCAGGGATTTCCGGATGGCGTCCACATCCACCACCGCCTGCTGTTTTCTGACCGCGGCCAGATGGCGTTTCTGCTTTGGGTTGAGGGGGAATTCCTCCGGAATCTCCTCCATGGCACGGATGCCCTGGCGGCGCAGTTCACGGGCTTTTTTGCCGATGCGGGGGATGTTGTAGATGGGATTTTTCGGCAGGTTTGCATGGCAGAGGTGCGCGCAGGGGCATGTTTCCGGTTTGGTGCAGGCCCAATCCGCGTGAGGTTGGGGCGCGACGATGATTTCCCTTGCCGCTCGGCGGGCCTTTTCCACTTCTTCACGGGTTTTCTCCACCTGGGCGGAGACCTCGCTGGTTGTGAAAAATGTCTTCAGGTCCAGGTTTGTACTCTGTTGATAGTCCCGGTTCAGATGCAGGATGTGGACATGCCGCAGGTCCAGGACCCCCTCCAGAAGGAGAACCTGAAAAGTCAGGTCCAATGCGTGCTGCCGCCGGACCGATGTGGCTGATTTGACTTCATAGAGGTCCCAGGCCTCGGTTCTGGGATCCTGGATCAGGGCGTCCGCCCGGATTTGATACAATCCATCCTCAAAGCTGGGCTGCCATGAGATCTGACAGCCGGGGTGCTCTGCCAGAAAAGGACCTTCCAGATAGGCCTTGGCCAGGGACTCGATGCGCTGGCCCTGGCGGAGCAGAAATTCTTCATAGGGTGTGCGCCATCTGGTTTCGAACTGGTCGTGGGTTTTGGCCCACAGATGCATGGGGGCTTCCAGGAACAAGAAAAAATCCGTTTTGCTCAGCATGGGTTCAGTTCTTTCTTCCGCTGATGTAGTAATTGACAGGGGCCGGGTGGAGCACGCTTTCGCTTGTGATCTCGAAGCGAGCGGCCTCGAGGAGGCGCAGCAGGTCGGTTTTACGATAGTAATGAAGATACTTGATCTTCCCCAGGAGTTTCATCAGGCGCGGGACCATCAATTTCAACCGGATGACCAGGGGAACCGGTTCCCGGTAGCAATCAGTGACGGTCGCCAGGAGTCCTCCGGGCTTGAGAAGGCGGTGGGCTTCTTGCAGGACCGTTTTTGGTTCCTTGACGAAGTGCAGCATGTTGGTCAGCAGCACGGCGTCGAATGCACCCGGAGGAAAGGGCAAGTCGTAGGCATCGCCGACCTGGAAGCGCACAGTATCCAAATCGTTTTTTCGGACTTTTTCCTGAGCGATTGCAATCATCTTCGGGGAGAGGTCCACGCCGATCACCTCCCCCGCATGGGGGGCGATACCCAGGGCGATGATTCCGGTGCCGCAGCCAATTTCCAGCACCCGGGATTGGGGTGTGAGGGATTGGTTGATGGCGGCGATGGTTTTTTGGTAGGCTTCCCGGAAGGTTCCCATCACATTGCGGTCATAGGTTTTTGCGGCGCCGTCCCAGATGGCGCGTTCCTGTTGTTGTCGGTTTGGTACGTCCATGGTGTGTTTTTCCTTAAGACGGGTTTGAGGATGCGTTGGTGGTGTGCAGGATGGCAAGGGCCAGTCCCGTGCATAGTGCGTTCAGTAAAAAGACCGGCAGGGAAAACCCCAGGAAGGGTTGAAACAGGGCCTGGTTTTTCAGGACGCCCTGGATCACCCGGGCATCCAAGAAGAACAGGCAGATCCCTGCCAGGATGCTCCCGCCGAAGAGACCCCCGGCCCATCGGATGCGGCTTTTCCAATCCGGCAGGGTCCAGAGCGCCAGGGCGAATCCCCCCAGAAAGGCCAGGGAAAGCAGGACGGTGGGGACCCAGGGGGCGATCCCAACAGCCCGAGCAAACTCAATTTCATCTCCGCCTGTGCGCCAGGGGGCGCGCAGGTAGTAGAGGCTCATGCCCAGCCCAATGCTGATTGCCAGGGCCCGCCCGAAGTTTCGCCAGACGGTTTTTCCGGACCAGGCGGCCGCCGCCAACCCACCTAGGAGCCCCAGCAGGGAGGCTGCGGGACCCGCAAGGGGGAAGAGGGCTTTTTCCAGATCGCTTTCCGGCAGGGCGGCCAGTTTCAGCCAGCCAGTTTCTCCCTCCGGGGTGGTGATTTTCTGCCAGTCTTCGGGGTTTGGGGGCGTCTCCTCCCAGACCTGGACCAGTTTGGTGAAGCTCCACAGGGGATCGCGGTTAAAACCGCGCAGGATCATCCAGTGACCGATTTCATGAAGCCATTGTGCGGTGAATGTCAGCAGCAGGCCGAGGAGGAAGAGGGTCCAGAAGCTGATAGCAGGTTTTTTTTGCATTGAGATCCTTTATCCCCGGTGTCCTTCCGGGTTGCGATGTTGGCGAGCGCTGTCAAAGGGAACCAGGAGGTCCGCATCGGTCAGGTCCTCGAGGAAAGTCCGTCTTATCCGGCTTTCCAGATCCGCCATGCAGTTGAGGAGATCCTCCGGAACGGGTCTCTCATTCGTGATGCTCAGATTCATTCCGCTGTGCGGGAGGTGCCGGATTGGATTTTTTCAGCCATGGCCTGCTTTTAAGATGGTTACCTTTCTGATGATTATACAGGAAAAAGGGCCATTCCCTTTGGCTTATGCATCTGTTCAAGCTAGGCGGGGTGGAGGTCCCTGACCAGCCCTGGCAGTTTTCCCAGGTGCGGGATTTCATGAAAACCGGGCCGGCCTGTGTCGAAATTCGAGACCGCTTCGTGGGCCCAGTTGGTGCCGGCCGGGACATAGACCGCCCTGCCGCCCAGCTCCAAGACGGGCAGGATGTCCGAGCGAAGCGAATTGCCAATCATCACAAAGCCTTCCGGGGCCAGGCGGTGCCGGTTCAGGAGGGCCGCGTACTCCTGCCGGGTTTTGTGATTGAGGACTTCAAAGGCCTCAAAGACGTTTTCCAGCCCGGATCGCTCCAGCTTGGTTGTCTGGTCCAGTAAATCACCCTTGGTGATGACCATCAGACGGTGCTTTTTTGCCAGCAGGGACAGGGTTTCCTTCACATGGGGCCGCAGCGTGACTTCCGCCTGGAGCATGCCGCGGGCGATGTTCAGGATTTCACCGATCTGATCCCCGCGGACTTCCCCGTCGGAGATCGCAATGGCGGCTTCGATGAGGGACAAACAAAAGGCTTTGATTCCATAGCCATAGCGGGGAAGATTGCGGATCTCGATCTCGTAAAGGATGGCGTGGATGGTTTCCGGATCGCTCCAGGGGGACATCAGGTCCTGGAAGGTTTCCTGGGCCTTACGATAGCGCGTCTCGTTTTCCCACAGGGTGTCGTCGGCGTCAAAGGCGATCATTTCGATGGGCATGGTTTTTTCCTCCGGAGTCCTCTCATGGATGGGCTGTGACGGCCGGCAGGGATTTCTGGAGGCCGCCTGTACCGGGAATCATACTACAATTGGAGGGTGGGAACCACGCGAGAAAAAAGGAGGCCTGATGGATCGGAGGCGTGCTGAGAAACCAACCCGGAACCTGGCGTTGGAGCTGGTGCGGGTGACGGAAGCGGCGGCCTTGGCCGCTGCCCGGGAATTTGGCCGGGGAGACAAAATCAAAGCGGATCAGGCCGCGGTGGATGCGATGCGCCTGCTCCTGGATGAAATTGACATGGATGGCTTGGTGATCATTGGTGAGGGAGAAAAGGATGAAGCCCCCATGCTCTACAACGGGGAGCGGGTGGGCAACGGTCAGCCGCCCCTGGTGGATATTGCCGTGGACCCTGTGGAGGGAACGCTCCTGGTGGCCAACGGCATGCCGAATGCCATCGCCACCATTTCGGCTGCCCCCCGGGGAACGCTTTTTGACCCCGGGCCCGTGTTCTATATGGAGAAGATCGCCGTGGGACAGGAAGCTCGGGATGTGATTGACATCGAAGCGCCTGTCAGGAACAATCTCCGAAAGATTGCCCGGGCCAAGGGCATGGATGTGCGCGATCTGACCGTGGTGATCCTGGACCGGCCCCGGCACAGGGAGCTGATCCAGAAGGTCCGGGATTGCGGAGCGCGCATCCGGCTGATTCCCGCCGGGGATGTTGCCGGAGCTTTGATGGCGGCCTGGCCCGATTCTCGGATTGATGTCCTGTTGGGCATTGGCGGGACGCCGGAAGCGGTGCTGGCTGCCTGCGGACTGCAGGCCATGCGCGGAGCCATGCAGGGAAAGCTCTGGCCCCGTGATGCGGCCGAACGCAAAAAAGCCGAGGCGGCCGGTTGTGCCCTGGATACGGTCCTGACCTTGGACGATTTGGTGGCCACCCATGATACCTTTTTTGTGGCGACGGGGATTTCGGACGGCCCCTTGCTGGAGGGCGTCAGCTATTCCGACGGGTATGCCCATACCCACAGTCTGGTGGCCCGGGGGTTGACCTGCACGGTGCGGGAGATCACAGCTCATCACCACCTGGACACCCTCAGCCGGATCAGCCCAATTGTGTATTAGGCAGGTTTCATCATCCGGATAGCATTTTAGGGGAGCACAGTGTTTTTCATTTCAGGATTGCACGGCAGTCCCCCCCAGGCGGATTGGTTTCATTCTTCCATCAGGGTATCCGGCAAGGGTTGGCCGACCATGTCCGGCTCAAACAGGATCCGTCCAAAATCAGACAGTGTAAATTCTGTCACGGGGTCATCCGGGAACGGCAATGCCTGAAAGGTTTCCCCGGCTAGTTCGACAGGGCCTGCTTCTCGGATCATCATGCCATCTTTGAAACTCAGTATAATCAGGTCGTGACTTTCATGGGGAATTAACACCTGACGCTCTCCGGCAATATAATAGACGTCGTTTTCTATCCGAGCGATGCTGAACACGTCGGGGTTATCGAGGAAGAACAGGTATCTGATGTTGATAGGGGAATCGTGCATTTTGGCGAGGACAACAGAGGAGACCAAATTGTAGGTGTTGATAAATGTTTCCTCATATTGATTGACCGGTTGCACGATGAGGACTTTGTCCTCGGATAAATCCGGGCAGAGGGACGCCACCTGGGTGAAATACCATCTTTGGTAGGTCCAGGACTTGACAAAATCCTCCATGATCAACCATCGGAAGGAGAACAGGCTGGAAAATACCAGGGCGACGATTGCGGCGCTGACCGCCGGCAGCCGTTTGACGTTGAAAAAGTATCCGATCAGGAAAAGGCCGCTGCCAAACAGCATGCCAAAGGGCAGTGTGGCCCCAATATGCGAGGAAGTGGTCTTGCCTGCCCGAATGTTCGGCAGGCGTGTCAGGGAAAGGCTGTAGGACAGCACCAGCATCAGAAGGGCAACCAGGATGATCTTCATCTGGTGGGTGACCCTGGGGGACCATTTGATAATGCCCCTCAGTCTGATGTTGCGGGAATGAAAGTGAACAGTCTGCTGTTCTTTGTCTGTGCGCAGGGTGTTCTTGATCATGAAGAGATACACAAGAAAAAACAGGACGCCGCTGATCAGGCTGACGAAATAGAGATTGGTTTGCCAGTGGGTGAGGGTGTAACGGGTTGACCAGAAGAAACTGGTCAGGGTGTATTTTGGGCCGATCAGCAGGCTGCGCAGGAGCGTGATCAGATGCTGTGAGGGTTGGCTGAACAGGCTTTCAACCCGATGATCCTGCATCATAAGCGACCGGGTCACAAAATACCCTGCTATGATCAGAACGGAAATTAACAGGTGTTTGCCCCATTTTTTGAGGGTTATGTCCTTGAGAAGCAGGGGCGCCGCGAAAAAGACCGGATAGGGGGTTTCATAGATGAACAGGATCAGGGCGGCGAAAAAATATGCCAGGATCTTTTTCCCCGAAAGGATCCAGTGGAAACTGAGGATCAAGCACAGGATCGCGATGGCCTCCAGATAGGCATGGGTCAGAAAGAATTGGGTGGTGTGTCCGGGGAAGAGGGTGAGTCCCAGGGCGCCGGAAAGGGCAAAGAGCATGGAGGGGGCGATGCGCTTGAGCAAATAGTAGAACAGGATCGCATCGGTTAATAGTATGGGATAGGCTATCAGATAGGAAGCCGGCAGCTTGCCAAAAAAAGAGCCCAGCTTATGCAGCGAGATCAGCAGCAGCCAGCCAAGGGGGCGCCCTTCAGCCCAGTTGGTCAGGGTATCCACCACGAGTTCTTCGGAAAAATGATACCAGCCATCGTATGCGAAATGGTAATCGTCTTCATAGAGGCCATATTCCTGAAACTTCCAGAGATGGGCGCACCAGACGGCCAGTCCCAGGATCACCAGCACGAAGAAAAACTCCCGCCAGGCGCTATTTTTTGGGCTGTTTTTTTGGTTTGCTTTGAAGAAATCTCTCATTTGGCGTGCGCTCTGAAATTGAATGGCTGATTGAAATGTAGCAAGAACCGTTCCCCAGCCATTGTAGAGGGGGCCATCGGTTGGGGGCAAACCTGTTGCATGGCAGAACCATAGGGTTCGGAAATCACGGCAGTTCGCGCATGCGGATGATCTGACGCTGGATCCTCTTGCAGCGTTGGGCTTGCGCTTCCAGGGTGGTCAGCCAGCGATCCGTCACATGAAAAATCTCCTCATCGGCCCTGGGGGTGTCCAGGGCTTCGCGGGGGTTCACGTCAATGCCTGCATCCAACTGGATCATCAATCGCAGGATGGCCATGTGGCTGTACCCGGCATTGACCAGAACACGGATCACCAGCAGGCGGCCGATCTCCTCTGGTCCGTACTGCCGGTAGTTGTTGGTTGGGTTGCGGGGGACATCCAGCAGGCCGTCCCGCTCCCAGGAGCGCAGGGTATCCCGGGTCAGATCGAGGTGTTGGGACGCCTGGCCGATGCGCAGCGGGGCCGGCAGGGGCGGCGCGGCCTTGCCGGAGAGCCAGCCTTCGAGATAATCAATGGCCGCCTCGGCCTTGTCCTGTTCGGCCCTGATCTGGGCGGCATAGGCATGGGCCAACTCAAGGGCCCGTGCCAGATTCCGATCCCGGGCGGCATAGACCATCTCCAACACGACATCTTTGCCCCCGGGATAGGGATATTTCAGGGCCAGGTAGGCCAGCTCAAATTGGGCTTTGTGATAGGGGCTGTAGATGCGGTAATTGTTCCGGGGATCGCGGGGGATGGGTGGGAGGAAGCCCCATTGTTCGTACAGCCGGACGGTGTTGGGGTGGCAGTCCACGCTCCTGGCCAGGTCGCTGGTGCTGTACCGTTCCCGGGTCATCAGTTCACCGTCAATTGCGATCCGGCTGCTGTTTTTTCCACCTCGATCCGGGTGGGAAAGGCTTCCTTGAGGGATTCGAGGTGGGTGATGACCAGGATTTTTTCAAAATCATCCCGGACCATGTTGATGGCTTCCACCAGGCGCTGGCGGCCCTGGGCATCCTGGCTCCCGAAGCCCTCGTCAATCACCAGGGTTTGCAGACGGGCGCCGGCCCGACGGGCCAGAACCCGGGATAGGGCCAGGCGGATGGAAAAGTTGACCCGGAAGGCTTCCCCGCCGGAGAACATTTCATAATCCCGTTCTCCCATGTTGTCGCTGATGATGATGTCCAGGGTTTCCTTCAGGTCTTCGCGGCTGGTGTCTTTGTATTCCCGTTGGGTGAGGAAGCTGAAGGACATCCGGCCGTTGGTGAGGCGAGAGAGCAGCGCATTGGTGTTTTCCTCAATTTCCGGCAGGGCCTGTTCGATTAGCAACGCGGGAATCCCGTCTTTTCCAAAGGCGCGTTCCAATTGCTTCAGATTGGCAATGCGGTGGTTGATGGTGTCCCGTTCTTCAAGGAGGGCTTGTTTTCGCTGGTCCAGCGTTTTGAGGACGGCCACTCGCTGCCGGGCCTCTCCAACTTCCAGACGGAGCCGGTTTTCCTGTTCCCGCAGGTCAATCAGGTCCGCTTCGGCCTGGGCCACATCGGGTTCTTCGGCGGCTGCCGCGGCAAAGGCCGCGGCGGCTTCGTCGTGGTCCTGGGACAGATTATGCACCTCGGCATCCCGGGTTTCGGCCTGGGCCTCAAGGCCGCTGATCTCGCGGGCCAGGGGGGCCAAGGCTGCTCGGGCCTGATCCAGGGCCCGCATATCCGCTTCGGCGTCCCTGCCGGCCTGTTCCGTCTGGCGGAGTTTTTCATGGGCTTTGAGGTCGTACCCCAGGTCTTCCAGTTCCGCTTCGATCTCCTGCAGGCGGGCCCGGGCCTCCGGGGCATAGTCTTCGGTTTCCAGGGCAGTTGCCATGGTGGCCAGTTTGGGGGCCTCTGTTTCTTCCCACTTTTTTTCCTGCGCTTCCAGATCGCCCAACTGGCTTTCGAGGTGATCAGCCCGGCGGGCAGCTTCACGGAGGGTGTTTTCAACGCTGCTCAGATCGGCCAACTGCCCCCCCAGGGTCTGCAATTGATTTTCAAAGTTCTCCAGGAGGCGTTTATTCTCCCGGAAACGGTCCCCGAGGGACTTGCCCTTTTCGGTCAGCCCTTCGATCAGGGCCTGGCGTTCATCCGGGGAAAGGGCCTGGCCGCAAAGGGGACAGTTGACCCCGTCGGCAGCCTGCAGTTGGTCAATGCGCGCCTTGAGCTCCTGCATCTCCTCCCGGAGTCGGGGGTTTTCGGCCTTGGCTTCGGCCTGGTCGGCCTGGAGCTGACGGATTTCGGCTTCCAGCGTTTCCCGCTTCTCAAGCTGGCCTTCGGCCCTGGCCAGGGACTCCCGGGCCTCCTTCAAGGCCGCCTCCAGATTCGCTTTTTCGGATAGGGCCTCTTTGAGGGCAGCCTGCTGCTCCAGAAGGGTTTGCTTGGCCTGTTCCAGCCGCGCGGTCTCGGCCTGGATGGCCGAAAGGGGCGCGTGGCGCAGGGCCTCCCCCTGGCGAAATTCCTCCGCCAATTCATTCATCGCCTCCAGGGCGTCCCGGGCCTCCTGCCACTCTGCATAGGCCTTTTCAATGGCGGCGGATCTGTCCATGATCTCGGCGTATTCGGCTTTTTCTTCCCGGCGTTCCGCCAGAGTTTCCCGCAGGCTGTCCCGGTCCTGGACGGCTTTTTCCAACTGGGATTTGAGGCGATCCAGGGCTTTCTTCTGTTCATCCAGGGCGGCCCGCAGACGGCGGACGTTTTCCAGGTTCTGCGCCCGTCTTTCACGCTCCGCCACCATTTCCTCCAGTCGTTCCTCCAGCTCCGCCAGATGGGCCCTTCGCTGCGGCCCCTCATTGAGCTCGTCCTGGATGACTTTCAGGCGGCCGTCCAGTTCCCGGATGTCGCTTTCCAGGGCCCGGCGGCGTTTGCTGGTCGCTTCCCGATAGGTTTCCCAGACCTCCAGGCCCAGGATGCTGCTGAGGATGCGTTTCCGCTCCCCGGGTCGGGCGGTGGCGAATTGATCGGCTTTGCCCTGCAAAAAGAAGGAGGCGTTGGTGAAGGTCTCAAAGTCCATCCGGAGGGTGTCCTGGATCTTGCGATCCGTCTCCCGCAGGGTGCGTTCGGAGAGGGATTTCCATTTGCCTTTCGCCTGAGGGGATTGGATGAAAAACTCCACGGAGGAAGTCTTGCCGCGGGGGTTGGTTCGCAGGACGCGATAGAGATTCCCCTCATAGGCAAAATCCAGGGTCACCTCGGCGGCATCCACCGCGGGGTGGGTGTTGATGACTGATTCATCGCGCTTGCGGGCCTGGCCAAACAGGGCCCAGGTGATGGCGTCCAGCAGAGAGGATTTTCCGGCCCCGTTGGGGCCTGAGATGCAGGCGAGATCGAATCCGGTGAAATCCAGTTCGACGGGCTCCCGGTAGGAGAGGAACCCTTCCAGTTTGATCTTGACAGGGATCATATCAGTAGCCCAGCTCCTCCAGGATCTCGTCGTTGGTTTGTTGAGAAGGTTTGCTCCCCTGCAGCTCTTCCCAGAAGGTCTTATCATAGCGGCGGGAGTGCACCAGGATGGGCATTGGCACGCCCCAACCCAGGAGGAGCACCTCCTCCTTTGGCTGCAGCCGGGCCAGCATGCCCCGGAGGGCCTCCCGGCCGGCCAGCCCGGTCAGCACGGCGCGGATATCGTCTTCATCGCCCAGCCAGCCCGTGATGCGGGTGCCAAGCTGAGACATGACCTCATCGTAGATTTGCGAAGGGCGCTGATCAATGATCAGGAGGGTCACATAATACTTGCGCATTTCCCGGGCGATGGTGCTGAAGGTGGTTTGGGCGGCCATTTCTTTGTTGAGGAGTTTATGAGCCTCCTCCACCACGATCACCAGGGGACGGGGTTCTTCGGCGCCCTGGTGACCGCTACGGAAAGCGTTGGTGCGCTCCTCCCACTCGCCCCGGATGCGGCGGGTGAGGAGGTTTGAGACGAAGAGGTAATCAAGGTCGGATTCATTGTTTCCAAAGGACAGCACAATGTGCTGGCCGTTGTCGAGGTTCCTGAGCATTTGCGTGAGGGCATCTGCCGCGGGCTGTTCCACGATGTAGGCTTTGTTGAACAGGCGGCCCAGCTTGGAGTGCAGGGCTTCGGCCGCGCCCGGATGCACCCCGGCTTCCTCGGCCCAGGCAGCCACGCTGTCAGGGGCCGGGTAGCGTTTGCCATCCTCGTCATAGTTGTAGGCGTTGACGCGCATGTGCTTGAATTGGTGATACCAGGATTTCTGGCCGAAGGTGGTTCGCAGGGCTTCCAGGGTGGTGGGGGTGGTCTCCCGAAGGTTCAGCTCCTGGGAGAGCATCATGATGTCCTCCGGCGTGATGTCGGATTCGGCGATTTCCAGGGAGAAATCGGGTTGTTTGCCCCGGATCATGGCCCCTCGACCCAGGCCGACCATGCGAACCTTGGCGGGGAACTTGCCGCGCAGTCCGGGCACCCGCAGGCCGGTATCGGATGCGGTGTCATCCGGGCCGTATTCATTGTGCATGTCAAAGATGAGCACGGAGGTTTTGTCCCGGTTGACCAGCCCGGAAAGGATCACCCGGGTCAGGAAGGATTTGCCGGTGCCGGTGGCGCCAAAAATCCCTGCGGAGCGCTGGACAAGTTTGTCCAGGTTGACGCAGACGGGATGCCCGCCCTCGAGTGTGTTGCCGATGCGGAAATAGCCGGCCTGATCTTCCTGACCGAAGATCTCTGCAATGTCCCCGGCTCCGGCCAGGCGCACGGAGGCGTGGTGGCGGGGCACGGTTTTGACCGGCTCGGGACGGATTTTCTCATCCAGGACCTTCTGGAACCAGGCCGCGTAGCCGGGATCGTCCGGGTCCGGGCCCTGTTCCATCATCAGGGCGGTGAGGATCTCCAGATTGGTGAAGAGGGTCTGGCCGTGCAGGAGCTGGGCCAGGTGGGGGGGCAGCCGCGTTTCGCTCTGTTCATCGGCAAAGCGCGGGTCCGTGGCTCCCAGTTGCAGGTCGGTGACCAGGCCATAGAACAGCCAGCCGCCGCTCTCCACCACAACAAAGGCGCCCTCCTGAACGGTTTGGGCCGGGACGGTCAGCCGGGCCTGAAGGTTGGCCTTCAGCCCGCCGCCGACGATGTAGCCGATGGGGGCGTTTTGTTGGTTCTCTATATGTTCTGTTTTATTGTCCATAGTTTCACCACTCGAAAACCCTTTGTGTTAGTTTTTACAGACCCTTTATTCGCTCATGTTTCTTAAGGCATTTTGAAACCAAGATCTGAACTTGAGGACGCTGATTCTTGGGTCATAATCTATCGGAATTGTTAATGTTGAAATTTCAATACCAAAATGGTAACAGATGTGTGCGCAAATCTCTTCCGGGTATGCTTTGTCACCGGTGCAGTATAAAAAGAGTCTTATCTCTTGTGCGTCATCGGACAATACGTTCCAGGTAATAGCAAATGTGAAAAGATTTGCCGTCCAAATGATATTTTTGTCTGATTGTAAAATATTTTGCTAATGGATTTCATCTATTCAACCCAAGTAAATGGTTCCTCTGTTCTGGTTTTGAGATCAGGTAAATCTTTAACGGCACCTTTATAGTGATTTAATATCTCTTGGGCAGCGTCATACCATGCAGAAATATGTAGGTTGGCTTTTTCAAAGTTCTCACGATATTTTTGAAGACGGCCCATGTATTTCGCTTTACTTTCTTTGATTGACGTTAACGTTTCATCAAAGTCAAGATATTGAGCTTCCTTCGTTGCCTTATACAAAAGATCTTTTTGCTTTTCTGCCATGAAATCTATTAATGGTTGCAACTGTCCTTGATCTGCGGCTTCTAATGAGTCAATATAAGTGCCCCTTTCTGAATCCAATACAACAATAGGAAAATCCTCCGCTTTGATAAAGATTAGCGAGGCCAGCGCCCAGGCCACTCGACCATTCCCATCCTGGAAAGGATGAATCTGTGTGAAGCGATGATGTAAAAAAGCAGCTCCAACTTCCGGAGAGATCTTTCTTGAGAGATGTTCTTTTTTAGATCTCGCCGGCCGCGCTGAGGACATTGATCAGGCGTTGGTAATCATCCCGCAGGAGGGTGATCAGTTCCTTGACCGCCTGCTCGTACCAGGCCTCGTTGCCGGCCTGGGCCTGGGCAGAGCGGGCCTGCATCAGGTGGGCGGCCAGGAGCTCGTCCACCGGTTTGTCCTCATCCCGCAGGATGTGGCGGAAATAGCCGAAGCGGCCCGCGCCGGTGAAGCGCGCCACCTCGGCCGGAGTGCAGAGGTAGATGGCATCCAGGCTGAGGGGCGGCCGAGGTGGCAGCAGGTGAAAGATGCGATCGCCTTCCCCATAGCCCAGGGCCAGGACGCCGATTTCCACCGGGACATTGCGGTTTTCGCGATTGTCGGCAAAGACCTCATCAGGCACCTGGTCGGCGGTGATGAGCTGGCGCACCAGCCCATCATCGTCAATGTGGATGTCATAGATCAGTCCGAAGACCTGATAGTCCGCCTCCAGGGGCACCCGCACCAGGGCGCCAAAGCTGGGCGCGTCCAATTGGTTCACCCGGCAGCCGATCACAAACCCGGTGGTGCCGGAGCGTAGAAGTCGTCCGATTTGTTTGCCGCTCATGGCGCATACCTCTTCTTCGTTGTGGGTAAGTTTTTTAGTTGTTGTTTGTTGGAGGGCTCTGCAACCGGAATCCCCCGCCGACGGAACTCCGCCACGATCATTTCTTCCACATGCTGGTGTTCCGGCATGGTGACAATGGCTTCCTCATGGGCCCGATGCAGGATGTAGGGATAAGGCCGTGTGCCCATGATGGTGGCCTGTTCCGTCAGAACGGATTGGAGGGTGTTCACCATCTGCGGGTCGTCCGCGATCCAGCGGGGGATCTCCACCCTGGCGATGTGCGGGTCCTGGGGTTGGCCGACGTTCAGATAGAAGAAGTGCAGGGCCAGATCCTGGCGGAAACGCAGCGCCGTGGGGGAGTGGATGGCAAAGATCGCCGACCGGTCCCCCGGGTTCTGCAGCAGCCGCCGCATGAGGTTGAGATCGTTGACGCCCTCAAACCGCCGCTGTCGTTGATTATAGGCCTTGAGATCCTCATCCGTCAATTGGACCAGTTCCAGCAGGCGGCCGATCAGGTCGCTGCCCGGTTTGTCCACATATCCCAGGGTCATCAATTGCTTTTCCTGGAGTTTTTTCAACACGGTCAGATATTCGTCCAGGGTTTTGGTGAACTGCCGGGATTCGCTGGGCTCCCGGTAGAGCTCCAGGGGTCCATCGCTCATGGAGATGGCCGGTTGATGGAGCCCATCGGCAAATTCAATCAGGGCCTCTCGCTCCCGCAGGTCCCGCATGAGGGCTACCATGCCCTCGCTGATGACCCCGCCCCCGGGCAGGAAGAGGGAATCATAGTCCAGGAGCTGGCTCTGGGTGTGAATTTTGGGGGCCTCTCCCGAACCGCGGCGCATGATGACCACCCCAACGTTGATCACACAGAACGCAATCCGGGCGTGGCGGTTGGGGTTGATCTGGGAACCGTCCGCGGCCAGGATAGTGAAGGTGTCGGGCAGGGGCGATAGGGGCACCACTGTGT
>DAOTUG010000041.1:0-28544 GCA_034437335.1 Anaerolineaceae bacterium | reverse complement strand
GCGGCCGGCCATATTGGTAGCGATGGTCACTGCCCCAAAGGCCCCCGCCTCGGCAATGATCAGGGATTCTTCGGTGTGTTTGCGGGCATTCAGAACCTGGTGCCGCACGCCGCCCTTGATGACAGATTCCAGTCGGGGCCAATCCTCCGGTCCCAGGCCGAATATTTCCTGCAGCGCCGCCTGATTGTCCTCATTCAGCGGACTGAGGGAACTCAGGCCGTAGTCCCGGCCCATCCGGCGAAGCTCCGGGCTGCGCAGTTTGTCCAGGGGTTGGTGGAGCCGTTCCAGTTCCGGCACAGCCATGACATCATCCGGTGAGAGATTTTGAGACCTGGTATACGCATGGCGAATCAGGAGCACTTCGGCCAAACGCCGGATATTGCTGGCGCTAAGCCGCGCAGAAAGGTGTTCGGAATTTTCCACCGAGGTCGTACCCACCAACTGTGGGCGACCCTGAACATGATAGGTGATGATCTCCCGCACGATGGCCCGCAGTTTGGCTTCTTCCGTTCGATACACAACGTCCGGGTAATCTTTCCGCTTCCAGAAAACCGCTTTTTCCTGCGGGTCGTCCGGACGGTAATAATAGCTGTATTTGTAACCGTACTCGTCCTTTTCCTCCGCCTCGATCAGATCCGGGTCTTCGCTCATCGCCCGATATTCCAGGTTCGTCGGAATGGGAAGGACCTCCAACCCATAAATTTTGAAAAATTCTTCGCTTTCCGTGAGGGCTGTGCCCGTCATCCCGGCCAACTTCTCATACATGCGAAAATAATTCTGAATGGTAATGGTGGCATAGGTCACATTTTCAGCCTGGATCTTGACCCCTTCCTTGGCCTCCACTGCCTGGTGCAAACCATCCGACCAGCGCCGGCCGGGCATCAGCCGTCCGGTGAACTCATCCACAATCACAACCTCGTTATTCTGGACAATGTAATCCTTATTCCGGTGGAAGAGAAACTCCGCCCGCAGGGCCTGTTCCAGAAAGCCCAGAAGACGGGCCTGTTCGGGGGTGATATCCTCCGGCCGCTCCGGATCCCGCAGGGGCATGCCCAGCAGTTCTTCGACATGGGCCAGACCAATCTCAGAGAGAGTCACCATCCGGTCCTTTTCGCTGACCTCATAATCCTCCGGCACCAACTGTTTCACCACCTGGGCCATCCGCTGATACCACTCCGCATCCTCATGGGCAGGCCCTGAGATGATCAGAGGCGTCCGGGCTTCATCAATCAGAATATTATCCACCTCGTCAATGATGGAAAAATAATGTCCGCGCTGCACTCTGGCATCCTTGCGTTTAGCCAGGTTGTCCCGAAGGTAATCGAAGCCAAATTCGTTATTTGTGCCATAGGTGATATCCGCCTGGTAAGCCGTCTTGCGGTCCACCATGCGGAGCTGATCCTGCTCTTCAACAGGTGAACGGATTTCAGGGTCGTAAATGAAAGCCTTACGCCCATGTTCGGTTCTGGCTGCCATTTGCAGGATGCCCACCTCCAAGCCCAGGAAACGATAAATCTGCCCCATCCAGCGGCCGTCACGGCGGGCAAGATAATCGTTCACCGTCACCAGGTGCGCGCCTTTTCCCACCAAGGCATTGAGATAAAGGGGCAGAGTCGCAGCAAGGGTCTTACCCTCACCGGTTTTCATTTCGGCGATCTCCCCGCGATGCAGGGTGATGCCGGTGATCAACTGGACATCGTAATGCCGCTGGCCCAGGGTGCGTTTGCTGGCTTCCCTGACAACGGCAAAGGATTCCACCAAAAGATCATCCAGACCTTCGCCCGCGGCCAAGCGCGACTTGAATTCCCCGGTCTTGGCCGCCAAGTCCGCATCGCTGAGGGCTTCATAGTCCGACTCCAGGGCATTAATCTGGTCAACAATTTCCCTTAACGATTCAACTTTCCGTTTGTGAGGGTCTCCCCCGAAGAGTTGAGCAATTTTCTTAAACATAACGGTTTTTTCACCTTATCCGGTTTCAATTCGATCCATCGCATTGATTTGTCATTATAGCACACGGTGAACCACCCCAAACAAGGGCGTCTCATCGGCTAATACACAGTTAACAATACCCCGGTAAAATTGGATTTATGTTAATCAGAGTATTTCTCATTGTTGTCACCCTGTTCTCCCTGACCTGGACCAGCGGGAAAACCAATCTTCCCAGCAAGACCCCCCTGGAGGAATTCGTTCAGGCCGGAGACTTTTCGGTCACGTTTTATCCCCCAGCCCCCTACCATGTTGGCGATGTGATCAGCGCGCGGATCGTCTACCACGGCCATCTGGACCTCAGCAATCAGGAGATCACCCTGGCCCTTGCTTCAGCCCCGGAAACGCCCCTGGCGGCAGCAAAGTTTTCTCAATACCGACCCCAAGCGACCTTCTATTGGGCTCTGGATACCCAGGAAAGCCCTCCTGGTTTTCTGGACCTGACCTTCCAAATCCCTGAAGCGGATTTGACCTGGACATCCGGCTTCAACCTCCTACCAACTCCGCCGAACCGTGGGGCCAGATGGGAATCCACCCAAACGAGCTGCTGCGTTATTCATTACCTGAGTGGAACCGACGCGGCTGCGGACATCCAGATGCTGCGGGAGGTCCTGGAAACAGAAACCTCCCAGGTGATCGGGCAGTTCTTTCCCGAGGGGCTTCCGGAGGGTACGCAACCCTTTGAGGAGCCTATCAACCTCGTGCTGGTCCCTGCGGTTGTCGGACACGGCGGCTTTGCCACAGACGAAGCCGTGATGACCTACTCCCACCGGAATTGGGCCGGTACGGGCATTGCCATCCTTGCCCATCATGAAATCGTCCATGTGATGGACCGCCTCCTCAATGATGGGCCGCGACCATCCCTCCTGGCCGAGGGCCTGGCTGTGTATCTCTCCGGGGGCCACTACCACGAAGGTCCCATCCTGGAACAGGCGGCTGCGCTGTTGGCCCTGAATGCGTATCTGCCCCTGACCAGCATGGTGGATGATTTTTACGCCGCTCAGCATGAAACCAGCTACATTGAAGCCGGCGCGCTGGTGGCCTATTTGGTGGACATCTGGGGCTGGGAAACCTTCATCGAGTTCTATTTCACCCTGCCGGATGCCGGCAGCGATTCGCAATCCATCGCACAGGGTTTGCAAAATCAGTTCGGCACAGACCTGGCATCCCTCGAAGCGGACTTCATCCAGTATCTGCAAGCCCACACCCCGGGCCAAGCGGTGATTGCAGATGTCCGCCTGACGATTGCGGCCTATGACACCCTGCGCCGTTACCAAGCCCTGGCGGTGCCCAGCGCGCATTTCCGCACGGCGTGGTGGCCCGATGTGCGCAGCATGCGCTCTCGGGGCATCACGGGCGATTATACCCCACCAGAAAAAAGCCCCTTCAACGTAATCATTGAAGACCTTTTCCTGCAAATTCACGCCGATATGGATGCAGGCGCCTTTGACGCTGCTGAAAGCAAGCTGGGGCTGATCAATTCCTACCTGGACAGGGTGGACCACCCCGGCACCCCCCTTTCTCACTATGCCCTGGGCTGGCCTCTGCCGGACAAGATCTGGACGTCGGCCGGCCCGTGACCTGTCACCCATCGCCACCGCAACAGGGAATAACGAAGAGACGTCCAATCCGGACGTCTCTGGTGTTATTTTTTTTGAGAAGAATCAGGCTACGGGCAGCCTTCCAACAAACCAAAGGTGATCGCGCACCACCAGCTTTCAGGCATGAAATAGAGGGTGACGGTGATCACACACAGCATCACGACAATGGCAACGATCAGAATAATAAGCCATGCCGGAAACCCTTTTTTTGCTGGTTTCTCAGATTCATACGGGGTTTCCGGAACCCGGTTAGCATAACTCTGGGGGGAAGGTTTTGGCTGTTGATACGCCGGTTGAGCAGGCGGGCGATAGGAAGACTGTTCAGCAGCAGGCCGCTGATAGGATGGCTGTGCCGGCTCCTTCGAGGCGACCACTGTGGCATCTGGATCATAAGAAGCCTTTTCAAAGACCATCACAATGTTCTCGCCAAAGGTGACCACATCACCGGGATGCAAAATCTGGGGCGTTGAGATCCGCTGGCCGTTGATGAAGGTGCCATTGGTCGAACCAAGGTCCTCAATCACAATGCCGTCGGCCTGCATGATGAACCGGGCGTGCCGGCGGGAAACTTCGGGGTCGCTGATGGGAATATCATTCGCCAGGTCCCGACCCAGAAAAACCTCCTCCTGCTCAATGGGAAACGTTTTTCCGGGAGTGGGCCCCGAACGCATGGTCAATTGATATTGTGGCGCAGCCATTGAACCTCCTCATATCGGATGCAGAGTATGTTCCGTTTAATCTATCCTTAGTTTAATGATTTTTCCTCACCCTGTCAAACCCCAGATACAATCTCATGCGCCCATCGGAGAAATGATCGAGGCCAGCAGCACCGCCAAAAGGCACAGCATCACGATCACAGCGATCACAATAATGATGATTTTCATAACCGATGAAAGCGGACCTCGTTGCATGCAACCTCCTGGAATGTATTAGCCGTTGGACTGATTCCGCAAGTAAGGGGCCGTCACTGGTTCCATCTGCATCCCGAACACAGCCCCAAAGCCCTGCACAATGTGATCCATCACGGAAAAGAGACCGGGCGCTTTTCCAGTGATTTGAGCCATGCTGGTCATCCGGACGCCTTCCAGGCCGCAGGGCACAATGCCTTCCCAATATATCATCTCCGGGGAGACATTCAGGGCAAACCCATGTCGGGAGATTCCCCGCGCATCCACTTTGACGCCAATGGAAGCGATTTTCCTGGGGGATTGGCCGAGATGCGGTTGGACCCACACCCCGGTTTTCCCTTCCACCCGCAGACCCTTGATAGCAAAATGGGCCAGAGTCCGGATCAGCACAGCTTCCAACTTCCGGATATATCCAACATAATCCGCCTGGGGCAGGCGGTTACCATGCCATCCAATGGGAGCCAAGCGCAGGATGGGATAGCCCACAATCTGTCCCGGACCATGGTAGGTGATATCCCCACCGCGGTCAACCCGGTGCACCTCCACACCCTGTCTTTCAAGGGTAGCCTCATCCCATAGCAAATGCCGTTCTTTTGCACGGCTGCCAAGGGTGTAGGTGTGCGGATGTTCCAACAACAACAGCGCTTCATGAGCCACCCCCCCGGCCACCTGGGCCGCCAGTTGATTCTGATAAGCCCAAGCTCTTTGATAGGAAACCATCCCCAAGCGCTGCACCCGGCAAATTCTCTGTGACATATCTGATATTTATTTTAAATCATAATCACAGTGCTATCAACTGATTTAGATAACTGACCCAGAGCACATCGAAAAGTCTCGCCCCAGCAAGCCTCGTTTGCATAATTCTGATATTCCTTTAACAGAAATCCTATACCGAATCTCTACAATGAAACTGCAAGAATTTTAACGCCTCCATGTTGTCATTTCCGGTTCCTTCGATTTCGGAATGAACCGGATGCGGCTGTTAGAGAAAAAGTAAGCAATTTAAAGAAAACAAGTATAGAGAGAGAAGTTCTATGGATCTTGAAAAATTCACTCAAAAAGCACAGCAAGCCCTGGTCCAATCCCAACAGCTTGCCTCAAACATGAACCACCAAACCATTGAACCAGCCCACCTGCTGCTGGCTTTGCTGCAGCAGGACCAGGGGGTGGTGCCCGCCATCGTCACCAAGGTGGCCGGAAGCACCGCGGCCCTGCGGGATGCGGTGCAAACCGAGCTTGAGAAACGCTCCAAAGTTTTCGGCGCAAATACCGGACAGCCCGGCATGAGCCGGGGGACCAGCCAGGTGATCAACGCGGCACAACGCTTCGCCAAAGGGATGTCCGATGAGTACGTCTCCACAGAGCACCTCCTCCTGGGGCTCACAGAAGGACCGGAATCAGACCGCCTGGCTTCCTACGGCCTCACAAAGGACGCCATCCTCAAGGCCCTCAAGGATGTCCGGGGGACCCAGCGCGTCACCAGCCAGACCCCCGAATCAACCTACGAAGCCCTGGAGAAATACGGGCGGGATCTGACCGCGCTGGCCCGGCAGGGAAAACTGGACCCCGTCATCGGTCGCGATGAGGAAATCCGCCGGATTGTGCAGATTCTCTCCCGGCGCACAAAGAACAACCCGGCCCTGATCGGAGAACCCGGCGTGGGAAAAACCGCCATCGTGGAAGGCCTGGCCCAGCGCATTGTCAATGGCGATGTGCCGGAGGGACTTAAGAATAAAAAGATTGTGGCCCTGGATATCGGATCTCTGATCGCAGGGGCAAAATATCGAGGTGAGTTTGAGGAACGCCTGAAAGCTGTTCTCAAGCAGATCACCGATTCAGCCGGGGAGATCATCCTCTTCGTGGATGAGATGCACACCGTGGTCGGCGCCGGCGCGGCTGAAGGCGCCGTGGACGCCGGCAACATGCTCAAACCAATGCTGGCCCGGGGCGAACTGCACATGATTGGCGCCACCACCCTGGATGAATACCGCAAACATGTCGAAAAAGATGCGGCTCTCGAACGCAGGTTCCAGCCCGTCTTCGTTTCGGAACCCTCCGTTGAGGATACGATCAGCATCCTGCGGGGGTTGAAACAACGCTATGAAGTCCACCACGGCGTCCGCATCACGGACCCGGCGGTCATCGCCGCGGCCACCCTGTCCAACCGCTATATCGCCGACCGGCATCTTCCTGACAAAGCCATTGACCTGATTGATGAAGCAGCAGCCCGCTTGCGGACGGAGATTGACTCAAAACCCCAGGCCCTGGACGAGGTTGACCGGGCCATCATGCAGTTGGAAATTGAACAGCAGGCCTTGCAAAAAGAAAAGGACCGGGCATCCAGGGAACGCTTGGAAAACCTCGAAAAAGAACTGGCCGACCTGCGCGAAAAAGCCAGTCAGCTTCACACCCGCTGGCAGACAGAAAAGGAAGCCATCAGTGAGATCCGGGACATCAAGGAACAGATTGATGAAACGGAAACCCAGATCGAGCAGGCAGAGCGCCACGCCGACCTGGAAAAGGCCGCTCGGCTGCGCTACGGCAGCCTGCACACGTTGCAGGAAGAGCTCAAAGAAGCGGAGGAACGGTTGAAGGCCCTCCAGAAAGAGAGCACCCTCCTGAAAGAGGAGGTGGACGCAGAGGAGATTGCAGAAGTTGTTGCCAACTGGACCGGCATCCCCGTTTCCCGCCTGCTGGAAGGTGAAATGGAAAAACTGATGCAAATGGAAGCGCGCCTGCACCGGCGAGTGGTCGGACAGGACGAAGCGGTGGAGCTGGTTTCAAATGCCGTGCGCCGCGCCCGGGCCGGACTGCAAGACCCCAACCGGCCGATTGGATCCTTTATCTTCCTGGGCCCCACCGGCGTTGGCAAAACCGAACTCGCCCGATCTCTGGCGGCTTTCCTCTTCAACGACGAAGATGCCATGGTGCGCATTGACATGAGCGAATACCAGGAAAAGCACACCATCAGCCGACTCTTTGGCGCCCCGCCCGGTTATGTGGGGTTTGAAGAAGGCGGCCAGTTGACCGAAGCCGTCCGCCGCCGCCCGTACAGTGTGGTGCTGTTTGATGAGATCGAAAAAGCCCACCCGGAGGTCTTCAACGCCCTTCTCCAGCTTTTGGATGACGGCCGTCTGACCGACGGACAGGGTCGCACGGTGGATTTTCGCAACACCGTGGTCATCATGACCAGCAACCTGGGCAGCGAGCTCTGGATGAGCGCTGTTCAGGACGAAGAGGAGATCAAAGAAGTCTCCCGGGATCGCATCAACCGACTCCTCCAGGCGCATTTCCGCCCCGAGTTCCTGAACCGGGTGGATGAGATCGTGGTGTTCCACCCCCTGACAAAGGAAGATCTCTCAGAAATCGTGGACATCCAGCTCGACCGGGTGGCGGATCTGATGTCCGAACGACGGTTGACCCTGAAAGTCACCCCGGAGGCAAGGCAATATCTGGCGGAACTGGGTTACGATCCGGACTTCGGCGCCCGGCCCCTCAAGCGCACCATCCAGCGCGAGATTCAGGATCCGCTGGCCCTGAAAGTCATCAGCGGGGAGGTCCAGGAGGGCGACACCGTCCGCGTTGAGAAAGGTAGGGACGCCCTCGCCTTCAAGCGAATTGCTTCCGAGGAAGAGACGCCCCAGCCGCAGCCAGCATAAACCAGCGACAGCACAGCAAACCAAAGCGCCGCTTTTCGAGCGGCGCTTTTATCTTCTGCAGATCATTGTCTGTAACCCTACCTCAGAATAAATCCGTTCTGATCTTCGCGCCGGACTCCGGCTCGGGATAAGCCTGCATAAAGGTTTCTTTCGTGCCCCCAAAGAGACGGCTGATGAATCCACGCAGCCCTTTGTTCATCTGGGCCCCGCCCTGGCTGGCGTGGCAGGCGGCCGCTTCCTCGCGGGCCGACCTGACCGGTCTATAGTCAATTCGGGCATGGGTGGGAAAATCCACGTCTGTGAGCGCGACGAGGTCAATATCCCCATTACGGCCGTATTTCCGGGGGTTCTTTCCGAGCAATCGCAACACCCAAACCACAACGCGCAAAAATGTGCGATTGATGGTGTGGAAAAAAAGCCGGTCTGGCTGAAAGGGAGACAGGCCTTCCGGATCGTCAAAGGATGCATCAGCCACCAGATCAAAGGCCCGCACCGTGGCCCGCTGGATCGCGATATGATCCGGATGACGATAGCCTCCGATGGGATCGAAGGTGATCACAACCTCCGGGCGGATTTTCCGGATGAGATGGGCAACCTCCCGGGCGACCTGTTCGACAGGCTGCGCGGTCAGGGCTTGGGGATGGTCATTGGCCTCGGAGCCCGGCATGCCCGAGTCCCGATAGTTGAGGAAATGCAATTCCTGGATTCCCAGCACCCCGGCTGCGCAGCGCAGTTCCTGGGTGCGGAGGCAGGCGGGACTCTTGATGGTCTCCTTAAACTCCGGGTCAACCTCCCCCACCTCGCCCCGGGTGGCGCAGATCAGATGGACATCCACGCCTCGCCGGGCATAGAGCGCCAGGGTTCCGCCCATGCCAAAGGTTTCATCATCGGGATGGGCCAGAACGGCCAGAAGGGTTTTCTTGGGATGTTCAGGTATAGCAGTCACAAATCCTCACTTCTCGTTGAACCAATGCAGCCTTACTTCCTGCGATGAAAAAACCGGTTTTCGTCACAGGTTACGGCAGGAATTCCAGCCGGCCAAGGGGACCATCCGGATTGATCAGGTCTTGAATAGCGTCCCAGGGGATCAAGACGGACTGCGGGCCAGCCGCATAGGGACCCACCTCATATTCATCAAAATTGAAGCGAAGCCCATCCGGGAGGAGATTCCAGTTTTCCCGTTCTTGCATCACATCTTCTGCCGTGCCGGGATCATAACCAAAATCCCGGCGGGCGAGTTCTTCGTCTATGAGGGGGGTCAGCCTGGAAAGATAATCCACATCCGGATGAAATAAATCCCCCAGGGAAAGGAAAACGCCCGGGATGGCATCGAAATTGTAGGCGCCGGAAACGTGTCCCGGATGAGCGGCCATTGCATAATACCGTTCAATACGCACATAAAAGCTGACCAGGCCTTGCGAGTGCAGGGGGGTCTCATAATTAACCAGAAGATAACTCTGAGGCATTTCCGGGTCCACGTTCATCTGCTCTGTGCGGGAGGAGATATCCGTAATGAAGGTCTCTTTAATGGTTGTGACCCAGCCATTTATCTCGGTATTAAACGAGGATACCGAAAATTCTGCACCCGCCAAATTGGGCCAAATCAGTTCAATCTCATAACGGGGGCCTTCGGATGTGATGAAATCGGTTCGATTGAGGATCTCCAAAGAGGAATCCACCGCGGTTGCGGTGAGGGTGAAGGTGGGCATGAAGGTTTCTGCAGGTGCTGTGATCGTGGCTGTCTCCGGCTCTTCACCTGCATTCTGATCAGTGACAAGCCATCCAGGCAGGCTGCAAGCCGCCACAGCCAGCCAGATCACCATCAACACCAAAACACATTTCAAAGATTTCATTTCAACCGACTTTCAAGATTTGTTTCTCAACGACATCTAATTATAGACCGTAATTTCGGCCGATTCCAAACCCGCCCCTCATCCAATCGGTTAAAAGCAATCGCCTGACATGGGGGGGACATGCCAGGCGATCTTCAGGGAGGAAACCACCATTTACATCTAACAATACGGTTCACGTAAGCAGATTTTACTGGTGGAAGACACACCAAATACCAATAAGGGTTTTGTGTCTTGGATATATGATACAGGATTTTGACCTGTTTTGCATTAAAGCAAGGTTAGAGTTTTACTAATTTTACCTTTTTAGTAGTATTATTCCCTATCCTCGGATGGAGGATGACCGCGTCGAAAGAGTTCTTCCCACGCTGTCACCTCCTCAGGGGAGAGGAGGCGTCCCCGACCGTCATCCCCCGAGCCCGGGCTCTCAAGAGAGCGCAGGCCCTTCGCAAAGGCCTGTGAGGATAAAACCTGCGCGTGGACTGCCCGGGCAGCCTGCTGCACCTGACGGTCAGAGCTGACAACGGTGTAATTCCGCGCTTTTTTCCCCAACTGTGCCAGCCGGCCCATGATCGCGTCATCAGCCGTCATCCCCTCCCGGACATACTGCGCCCGTACCCGGCCAAACCGGCGGGTTCCCGCCTGCCCGGCCGGGGCGCGGTCAAAGAAAACTTCCACGGTCTTCCGCCGTTCCCGGCAGAAATCCTGGAGCAAGGACACCAAACGGGTTTCATCATCCGGATCGGTCAGTTGGATCCCTGCCACATTGGGGATCAGGTTATGTCCATCAATCAGATACGGCATGGCATTATTCTAACCCATTCAGCCCCTCACTGAAAAGTGACGCCTTCACCGGATGCTGGAAAAATGTGCATTGTTCCCCCATGCCCTTTGCGTTAAAATAGAGGCAGCTACCAGCCAGCCAAGGAAAAGGAGCGTCGTGCCATGTCCCAGAAATCAAAACCATCCTGGTCGCCTCCGGATGATTTCATCCGGGTCGAGTCCCGAGTTCCCGGCGTGGCGGTGTTTGCCCCCAAACCGGAGGTGGACACGACCAGGGATGTGCGGAATTACACCTGCCCAAACTGCGGCGCCAGCATATCCTATGACGTATCGGCCGGGGGAATAGCCTGTGAATATTGCGGCTATACCGCACCGGTCCATTCCAAACAGGTGGGACGCCGGGCTGAGGAATTTGAGTTCACCCTGGAAACCGTGTCCCAGGCGGAGCGCGGCTGGGGAGAAAAACGGCAGGTGCTGGAATGCGATTCCTGCGGCGGATCCCTTAGTCTTCCCCAGGGAGCCTTGAGCACCACCTGCCCCTACTGCGCCTCCAATCAGGTCAACCTCACCACCACCCCGGTGGAAACCCTGCGGCCCCGATTCCTGGTGCCCTTCACCATCGAACCGGAAAAAACCCGGGCATTGGCCCGGAACTGGCTGGGCAAGGGCTGGTTTCATCCCGGCGAGCTTGGCGCCAACGCCGTTGTGCGGCGCTTTGTTGGGCTCTACCTGCCTTTCTGGACCTTTGACGCCCGCATCCAAGCACACTGGCGGGCCCAGGTTGGATATGAACAAAGGGAACGACATTACAACGCCCGGGAAAAACGCTGGGAAACCCGGACGCGAATTGTCTGGCGCTGGGAGGAGGGCGCCGTGCCCCTGGTGATTGACGACCACCTCATCACAGGGAGCTCACCCCGCCGCATCAGTCACCGCATCCTGCAGCGGCTCTATCCCTTCCACTTGAACGCCCTGGTCGCCTATCAACCGGATTTCCTGGCTGGCTGGCGCGCTCAGGCCTATGAGATCACCCTGACGGATGCCTGGGAACAGGGCAAACGCGCCATGCGCGAAGAGGCCAAAAAAGCCTGCCACCAGGACATTCCCTCCCAGCATGTCCGTAATTTCAGCATGACGGCCGATTTTGCCGATGAATCCTGGCGGTATATCCTCCTGCCGGTCTATCTGGCGGCCTACAAGTTTGAAGGCCGGGTCTTTCAGGTGATGGTCAATGGTCAGACAGGCGCAGTGGCCGGTCAGAAGCCTGTCGCCTGGTGGAAGGTCTGGCTGGCCATCGCTGCTCTGTTGGCCCCCGGGACACTCCTGGGACTCATCGGACTGCCTCTCCTCCTGGTGGGCGGCGCAGGGATCATTCCCATCGGCCTGGGCATCATCCTCTTCATCATCGGCGCAGTGATCAGCTTTTTCCTCTATCGCAAAGCCCGGGAATCGGAGGCCAGATAATGCCAGAAAACATCCCCGCACCCAAGATCATCTCGGAAACCCAGAACCTGTGGGGCAGCGGTCGGCAGCCAACCGGATGCAGTCACTGCCGCCGGGTGTTCCTGACCCTGGAAAAACAGGTCGGGGAGGACTGCCCCCTCTGCCGGCAGGGAAAACTCACCCCCCAACCCGCGCGCATGCGCCCGGAACCCCCTGAGCGCCTGCTGCCCTTCCGCATCGGACGGAAAAACCTCTCCGGCATCTACAGCCGGTTTATGGAAGGCGTCTGGATCGCTCCAGAGGACTTTACGCCGGAGACCCTGCTTTCCCGAACCACCCCCCTGTTCTGGCCCATGTGGCTGGTGGACAGCGACATACACGGCCACTGGCAGATGGAAGCCGGTTTCAATTACCAGGTGGAAAGCGCCAAGGAAACCTTCACCGGAGGACAATGGCGTTCCCGCAAGCAGATTGAACAGAAGGTGCGCTGGGAACCCCGTCTGGGGGAGCTCACCTACCATCTGGATAATATCCCCGCCCCAGCGCTGGAGGAACATGACAACCGGCTCTCCCTGACGGGCGGCTATGTCCTGGAAGAGGCCGCTGACTTCGATCCGCAGCGGTTGGGAAGCGCCTTGCTGGAGGTGCCCGACCTGCCGCCGGAGGACGCCTGGCCCCTGGCTAAACCCCTGATAGACAAAACCGCCGGACAGGTCTGCGCCCGGGCGGCTGAAGCGGACCATTTCCGCAACGCGGCCATCAAAGCAGCCTATCACAATCTGCACTGGACCCAGCTCCTGCTGCCCCTGTATGTCACCTACTATCGGGACGATGACGGCCAGCCCCAGATACTCCTCGTCAACGGCCATACCGGGCGCATCAGCGGGCCGCGGCTGGCTTCCCGCAAGCGCGGACTGCGCATTGCCGGCGTCATCGGGGCCATCGCCGGGTTCCTGCTGATTTTGGCCCTGGGTGGCCTCCTGCTGACCATGATCTTCCCTCCGGCGGGCGTCATCGCGGCCCTGTTGGGACTTCTGGGGTTTGCCCTCGGCATCGGTGCCATCGTCCCGGCCGTCTGGCCCGCCCAATGGAACCGCAAGCAAAGCCAAACCCGCATTGCAACCCACAGATGAGGCTCCCATGCGAATCATTAACCCGGAGAGATATCAACGCCTGATCCAGGAAGCACAGGAGGCCGGATTTTCCGGCTGGGATTTCGCCTGGCTCTCTGGCCGCATGCACCAGGAAGACCCGCCCTGGGATTACCCGGGATTGGTCAAAGACCGCCTCCAAGGAGAACCCAGCCTGCTGGATCTGGGCACCGGGGGCGGAGAGCTGCTGGCCGCCCTTGCGCCTCTGCCGTCGGACGCCCACGCCACTGAAAGTTATCCACCGAACCAGCCAATTGCCGAATCACGCCTGGCGCCCCTGGGGGTCAGGCTGCACGCCATCCAGGAAACAGACAGCCTGCCCTTCCCCCCGGAACGTTTTGATCTGGTGGTCAATCGCCATGAGGAATTCGACCCCAGGGAAGTCTGGCGGGTTCTCAAACCCGGAGGCCAATTCATCACCCAGCAGGTGGGGGGCCTGGACAATCTCGAGCTGAACCAATCTCTCGAAAGCGCCCTCACCTTCCCCTTCACAAACTGGGGACTGGCATCCGCCCTCACAGGGCTGTATGACGCCGGGTTCCGGGTGGACCGGGCGGAAAAAGCCGCCCTCCCCTCGGTCTTCACGGACATCGGCGCGGTGGTCTATTACCTGAAGGCCATCCCCTGGCAGGTGCAGAATTTCAGCCCGGGAACCCATACGGAAGGGCTGATCCAGATTCACAATATCATTGAACAGCAGGGGCGGTTCACCGCAACGGCCCACCGGTTTCTGATCATCGCCCACAAACCGAAAAGCCCCTCATGAAACGAACACGCTTCACCATTTCCGAAGGAATCCACCTGTTGGGCTTTTTCCTTTTCCTGGCGGGCAGTTCACGGGCCCATGCCGACGGCGGAACGGAAATTGCCCTGTGGCTGACCGCGATGGCCGTGACCCTCTCCTTTGGGGCCACAACGCTGCCCTATCTGGGCTTTGAGTGGCTGCACCCGGTGGGAACCACACGCCCCCTGGGCGGATGGGTGGGACTGCTGCTGCGGATCGGGTCCTGGGGGGGCTATGCAGCGGCTGTGTTTTTCCGGATCAAACCGGATCTGCCTCGCTTTCACACCAGCCTGACCCTCACAACCCTCCTGTGGGCAGCCTGGGTGGTTTGCTGGCTCACCAGCCGCCGGAATCCCCGCCAGGCCTGTGATACACTTGAATCAGCCCCGGACGAACCGAAAGAAGAAACTGAAAAGCGAGGATCCGATGAAAAACGTCTTTGAATCAAACCACCCCCTGGTGGGACATAAACTCACTCGCCTGCGGGACCGCAGCACAAAGCCCAAGAAGTTTCGCGAACTGGTGCGGGAACTGGCAGCCCTCCTGACCTATGAGGCCACCACCGACCTGACCACCACCCCCGTTGAAATTTCCACCCCCATGGGCGACACCATCGGGGCCGACCTGAAGGAGAAAATTGGGCTGGTTCCGATCCTTCGGGCTGGACTTGGCATGGTGGAGGGCGTGTGGGAACTGATGCCTTCGGCTGAGGTCTGGCACATCGGCCTCTATCGCGACGAGCGGACCCTCAAACCCGTGGCCTATTACAACCGTCTGCCCGTGGCTCCCACCGTGGGGGTCTGCCTGATTCTGGACCCCATGCTGGCCACCGGAGGTTCCGCGGTGGCCACGGTGGACATCCTCAAGGATTGGGGCGTCAGCAAGATCAAGTTTGTGGGTCTGATCGCCGCACCAGAGGGCATCCAGCGCCTGCACAAGGCGCATCCCGATGTGCCGATCCATCTGGCCGCCATTGACGACCGCCTGAACGATAACGGCTATATTCTCCCCGGCCTGGGAGACGCCGGCGATCGCCAGTTCGGCACCGCCTGATTCCTCGGGATGCTGCTCGGAGAAGTCCGCAAACATCCTGACACAGAAAAAAAACCACCCCCGTTCTGCGTTCACGGGGGTGGATTCTATGATTCTCTGGCTGCCAGGCAGGATCAGACCTCAGCGGCCGCCTTGATGATGGCGAGGAAGGACTCGGCCTTCAGACTGGCCCCGCCCACCAGGCCGCCGTCAATGTCCGACATGGCAAACAATTCAGCCGCGTTGTGGGGCTTGATGGAGCCGCCATACTGAATGCGCATGGACTCGGCCCGATCCTCCCCAAACAGCGACTGGAGCAAAGGGCGAATAACGTCTTTGTGCACGCGGTTGGCGTCTTCCGGGGTGGCCGCGCGCCCGGTGCCGATGGCCCAGACCGGCTCATAGGCGATGGTGATGTGCGCCGCCTGGGCGCTGGTGATATCCGCCAGGCCTTCCCTGATCTGTTGCGTGACAACCGCTTCCGTCCTGCCGTCCTCATTCTCTTCCAGGGTTTCTCCCACACAGACAATCACCTCGAGCCCGGCCTCCAGGGCCGCCTTCAGGCGTCTGTTCACCGTTTCATTTGTCTCCCCAAAGTATTTCCGGCGTTCAGAGTGTCCCACGATGACATAGTCGCAAACTTCTGCAACCATCTGAGGGGACAGCTCGCCGGTATAGGCGCCGGATTCTTCCCAGTAGACATTTTGGGCGCCAACTTGCAGGGGCGTATCCTGGCACAGTTCAGCAACAGCCGGCACCGCCAGATAGGGCGGGCAAACGGCAGTATCCACCGAATCAAAGCCCTTCAGCTCCGAGAGCAGCTCCCGCACCAGATCCTTGGCCTCCGCGATGGTTTTGTTCATCTTCCAGTTACCAGCAACAAAAATTCTTCGCATGAAATCTCTCTTTCATCTACAGCAAATCAGTCTCAATCAATAACATCACCCTTGATTTTACCGCAAACCCCGGTCATTTAAAATCACCGGAACGGCCTTGCAAGGCCGTTCCGGTGCTGTTGCAGGAAAATCTTCAAAAAGGACTGATTTCCCTCAGGATGCCGATCAGCGCATCACCCGGGGTTCGTACCAGTGACCCTCGTTGTGCACGTCGTTGTTGATATTCCGCACACTCAAAATCAAACGAACCGTCTGACCGGCCAGATCGGAGAGATCCACGGAGATATCTTCTACGTCGTTGTTGTGGGTTTGATGCCAGGTGTCCAGAGTCTGGATCGCTCCTGCCCCAATCTGATATTTGAGATCAAAGTAGATATTGCACTGGTAGCCATCCGGCGCACAGCCAATGGTGGCCATGAAATGATCCCCATCCTCGATGACAAAGGGCGGGAAAGCCCCCAGAATAAACCCGTCCGTGTCCCCATTGTCCGGCCGGGTGACCAGGATTGGATCGGTCACATCCAGACCCGATTCCAGCTCTCCGCCATCCAAACGCAGGACATAACCGCGGCCGCGCGCTTGAGGGTCGCCCGGGCAGGGAAGATCGGGATACACCAGAGATTCCCAATCCGCCCGGCAGTAATTCGCCGCAAAATCATAGGCCACTTCATCCAGGGTATTGACTTCCACCAGGACCTTCAGATTGCCGTCGGGCAGGTTTTCCATCGGCACCCGTTCGCCCTCGGGGTTAACCAGGGCCCAGAAGCCTGTATAGCTGCCCTCTGCGGTGGGCGCCGTGAAGATGACCGTGACATCGGCCGTCTCACTGGGGACAACCGTTTGGGCCAGAGGGACGGATAGAGGAGCATCCATGTCCTCCCCTGCGACATATTCCAGAGCATAGGCGCTGTCCCAGGTGCAGGTGCCTGTATTGGTCACCCGCCAGGTCTTGACAAAATCCTCCCCGGCTTCCACCTCCGAATTCGGCGGATAAGTCACATCCTCCACAAAGGACGCCTGATCACAAGGCCCGGCCGGAACGGTGTTGGTGGGGGTCGGGGTTGGCGTTGGGGTTGGGAGAGGCGTTTCCGATGTCGGCGAGGGGGTGGCCCCCGGGCCGCCCGGGGTCGGCTCCGTGACCATGAGGGTAGCTGCCTGAATGGTCTGGTTGACAGAGATCGTCTGAGCAACGTGGGTCAGGATCAGATCGCTCTCCGACGGGCCGCCGGTGGGCAGATTGCAGGCTGCCAGGAGCAGAGAAAAGACCAGCAGCAGCATACTTCCTTTAACAAGGTCCATCATCTTTTGGCGCATTTTTCTTCTCCATTCCTCCATACAATTTTTCATCTTAAGTATAACGTGAAACAAGAGCAGCTTCTATAAGTTAAACGTCCAAAACAGCCCCTGAGTTCCCGGATGGAAACAATTCTTCCGGACGCGGCCTGGAAGCCTCCTCGATTAACCAGACAAGCAGAAGCCGAGGGAAGATCGGCTTCTGCTGAAGCGTCTTACCGAACGGTCAGATCAATCCCGCAGGAGCATGGGCTGGTAGAGGAGGAAGGGGATCTCATCCGCGCCGATCTCATAGCCCCAACCCATGGGACGGTCGTCGCCATCAAAATCCTTCAGAATGCTGACGATGTATCCTGTATCCTGAGCCGCAGAACCTTGCCGGATATGGAAATCGTTAGAGGCTGCGTCCACAAACAGAGGATCGCCATAGACGGGATTGGCCAGGGGATAGGGATCAAGGGCGTTGTCAAAGAGCAGGTTGTTCCAGCCATTGATGGTCGCAGAGGCAACATCAATGCTCTTTTCTGTATTGACGACAATATTGTTGACAATCTCCACCGTGGCGCCGGTGTCAACCCCGATACCGATATCCACGTTGTAGATCGTGTTGCCGGTCACCGAATGGGAGACCGTATTGCCACCGCCAAAAACAATCCCATCCCCGATGCCCAGGCCAAAGGGCGCATGGGCAATGATATTGCTGTAGAAAGCCATATTTGCTGTGCCGTGGGACACCACAGCAACCACGGAACTGCCCTGGGAGTTCAGAAAAAAGTTCTGAAAAACAGCCGACCCCGAAGACAAGCTGTGAATCGCCGCCCCATACTGCGCGGAATTATCCGTGAAGGTGTTTCCCGAGATGGTCACATCCGCCGAGGAGATCAGGCTGATCGCGCCGCCATACCGGTTGGTGTCGGCCAGGTTGCGGGTGAAGGTATTCCCGTGGATCACCACAGCGTCGTCTGAGCTGGCCCCAATGGCGCCGCCGTCCTGTGCGGTGTTATCTTCAAAACTGTTGTTTTCAATGGTGACAATGCCATCGTCCACATATATTGCGCCCCCATCCGAGCCACCCCCAGCGCCGTTCCGAATCGTGAACCCCTTGATCACCACCGGATCCGCTGTGGTCACATTGATATAAAAAGGCCTGACGGTGCCTTCGCCGTCTATGATGGTCGGATAGGCTGCCGGATCCACCACCAGCGCGCCGTCGGTCCCATCCCAGCCGCCCAGGAAGGAAAAACCCGCCGCTATAGCAGGGATTGGCTGCGTATTGGTATAGGTGCCGCCCTGGAAATAAATTGTGTCCCCGTGGGTGCCTTTTCCAAAGGCAGTCGCTGGGAGGCAGGGATTCGCCTGGGTACAGTCTGTTCCAGAACCCGTCGGGCTGACAAACCAGCTCGCAGCCCGGGCCTGAACCGGCGGGACAGCCCGCACCATTGTCAATGCAAGCACAACAATGAATCCAAAAACAAGCCGCAGAACACGCCTTTTCGCAATCATCCTTTGCCTTTCTCCTTGAGTGAAATGGTAATTAATTATATAAATTTCATTTTGGTTAAGTCAAGATGAGAGAGAAGTTTTAACGAAGGGTTAACCGGAAACTGCCCGCCTTTTGCGCGGGCAGTTGTTTTGACAACTAAGGGATTTCAGGGGCGTTATTTTTCGTCCAGGGCAGCCAGACCCGGCAGTGTCTTACCTTCCAACATCTCCAATGAGGCGCCGCCGCCGGTGGAAATGTGGGTAATCGCATCATCCAGTCCGGATTTCTTGATCGCTGCGGTGGAATCGCCGCCGCCAATAATGCTGACAGCATCGCTTTCCGCCACCGCTTCGGCCACCTTGAAGGTTCCCTTGGCAAATTCGGGGAATTCAAAGACGCCCATGGGACCATTCCAGACCACCGTTTCCGCTTTGGCAATGATGTCCCGGAAGGCTTCTGCTGTGCGGGGGCCAATGTCCAGGATGCGCCAGCCTGCGGGGACATCGCCAACATCCATCAGCTTATGGGCTGCGTCCGCGGCAAAGGCATCCGCGATGACCACATCCACCGGGAGGACCAGCTTTCCGCCGGCTTTCTCCAGCAGATCCCTGGCGGTATCCAGGACATCCTCCTCCACCAGAGAATCGGCCATCGCATAGCCCTGGGCCTTGAAGAAGGTGTTGGCCATACCGCCGCCGATCAGGATCCGGTCGGCCTTTTCAAGGAGGTTTTCAATCACGCCGATTTTATCGCTGACTTTGGCGCCCCCCAAAATGGCCACAAAGGGACGCTCCGGGTCGGCAATGGTGTTGCCCAGATACTTGATCTCTTTTTCCAGCAAAAACCCGGCCGCAGCAGGCAGATATTCCGCCACCCCTGCGGTGGAGGCATGGGCCCTGTGGGCAGTGCCAAAGGCGTCATTCACGAACAGTTCCGCCAGGGAGGCCAGCTTTTTGGCCATATCCGGATCATTGGCCTTCTCCCCCGCGTGGAAGCGGGTGTTTTCCAGGACCAGAACCTGTCCGGATTCAAGGTCGGCCACGGCTGATTCGGCCTTCTCGCCGATACAATCCTCAGCAAAGGAAACCGGAGCGCCCACCAGATCATCCAGATATTCCGCAACCGGCTTGAGACTCAACTCGGGGTTCACCTCGCCCTTGGGGCGGCCCAGATGGGAGCACAAAATGACTGCAGCGTCATTTTTCAGAAGATGCTGGATGGTCGGCAGGGCAGCCTGAATGCGGGTGTCATCCCCCACAACGCCGTCCTGAATCGGCACATTGAAATCCACCCGGACGAGGACCTTCTTACCCGCTACATCAAAATCCGTCACCATTTTCTTGTTGAACATGCGTTTTGCTGCTCCTTTCTTTTATAAAGAAAAATGCGTAATGTGGTCGCGTCCGCTACACACATTACGCATCATACCGTATTCGTCTAAACGTGTCAGGCTCAGAGGGATTTTGCCATCAGAGCGGCCAGGTCAGCCGTTCGGCAGGAGTAACCCCATTCGTTGTCATACCAGGTGACAACCTTGACAAAGGTGCCGTCCATCACGGTGGTCAATTCAGCGTCAATGATGGAGGAATAGGGGCTGCCTTTGAGGTCCATGGAGACGAGATCTTCCGTGGAGTAGGCCAGAATACCCTCGAGATCGCCTTCTGCAGCCTCTTTGAAGAGGGCATTCAACGCTTCGGCCGTGGTGCCCTTTTCTACTTCAGCCACAAAGTCCACAATGGAGACGGTGGGGGTGGGCACACGCAGCGCATACCCATCAAATTTGCCCTCCAGATCGGGGATTACCAGGGCCACAGCCTTAGCTGCACCGGTGGTAGTCGGGATGATGTTCAGGGCGGCGGCTCGGGAGCGGCGAAGCTTTTTGTGGGCCAGGTCGAGGATGCGCTGATCATTGGTATAGGAATGGATGGTGGTCATCAAACCGCGTTTGATGGTGAAATTATCATGCACGATCTTGGCAGCCGGAGCCAAGCAGTTGGTTGTGCAGGATGCATTGGACACAATGTGGTGCTTGTCCGGATCATACAGGTCGTCGTTCACACCCAAGACAACGGTCAAATCTTCATTCTTCGCCGGGGCGGAGATGATGACCTTCTTGGCGCCGCCGCCAATGATGTGCGCGTTCGCGCCAGGTTTCTGATCGGTGCCCTTCCCATCGCGGAACACGCCGGTTGATTCAACGACGATTTCCACACCAAGATCTTCCCAGGGCAGGTTGCCCGGATTTCGTTCGGCAAAAACCTTGATCTCTTTGCCATCCACAACCAGATTGCCATCACGGACCTCTACGGTTCCCTCATAGCGGCCGTAGTTCGAGTCATACTTAAAAAGATAGGCGTTTGTTTCTGCATCAAACAGATCATTGACAGCCACAATTTCCAGATCGTCCGGATGAAGTTCCTGGATCGCTTTGAAAACCTGACGGCCAATACGACCAAAGCCATTAATACCAACACGTGTTGTCATTTCTTTGCCTCCTATAGCGTTTATTTACCGAAACCATTGTACCATTACTTATCAGCGCATGCACCTGTCATGCGTCATCAGTTCAGTCGTCATTAATCCAAAAGAGGACCCGTCCGTTCATAGAATAAATCCATGATGGACTTGGCCAGCCGTTTTGAGTCATGGCGCCAGGGATGATCCGGATCAATCAGATTGGCGCAGTACACCGAGGCATGCTGTGACAGCTCCCGATCCATGCGTACCCAGTCCACATCCGCGCCGAGATGACCTTCAAAATGATTATTGCAGATCACCAGATCAAACATCCCCTCGCCCACATGGGCTTCCACGGACCGGATATGATCCATACAGTTGAATTGATCGGTCTCACCCCGCTCGGTGGCGACATTGCAGACAAAAAATTTGAGCGCTTGACTGGCGCGCACAGCCTCCGAAAGGTCCCGCACCAGCAGGTTGGGCAGCAGGCTGGTATACAGGCTGCCGGGGCCGATGATGATCAGGTCCGCGCTCAGGACAGCGGAGATGGCCGGGGGAAAGGCCGGGGTATTCGAAGGGTTCAACCACAGCCGCCGGACAAAGCCGGGGGTTTCCCGGATCTCAGATTCTCCGGAAACATGGGTGATGCGGCCGTCGGAGGTTTCCAGGTCCGCCAGGAGCTGGACGTCCGTCAGGGTGGAGGGGAGCACCTGCCCATAAACCGCCAGAACCCGTCCGGATTCAGCCACAGCCTCCTCAAAGCTGCCGGTGATCTCCGTCAGCGCGGTGATGAACAAATTGCCCAGAGAATGCCCCTCCAATCCAGCCCCAGCCGCGAAGCGGTACTGAAACACCTGGGTCAGCAGATCCTCATCGTTGCTGAGAGCGGCCAGGCAGTTGCGAATGTCGCCGGGGGGCAAAATGCCCACATTTTTCCGCAGTTCCCCCGAGGACCCGCCATCATCCGCCACCGTCACAATGGCCGTGATGTTGTGGGTAAAGGCTTTCAAACCCCGGAGCAAGGCCGAAAGGCCGTGCCCGCCCCCCAGAACCACAATGCGGGGCCCGCGATCCCGGCGCCGGTAGGCTTCCAACGCCTCAATGAGGGGCTTGCCGGGGGGCACAAAGGGTCGCAAAAGGGATCGGTTTGAGGCCCAGATGCCGATCAGAATCAGAATCACACCAATTCCCCCAAAGATGAGGACCCGGATGGGGCGGTCCAGAAAGCGCAGGGACAGGGCGGATATCAGGGGCAGCCACCAGGTGTCCGGCGCGTTGCGATATACATCCAAGACAACCAGGGCCAAACCGAGCCCAAGGAGGGTGGTGCCCACTAAAACCAAAATCAGCCAGCGTTTATACCCCAAACCTGGCCGAAACCACTGCGCTTCCCGGCGCAGGTTCTCCCACAACCGGGCGAAAAAATGCTTTTTCCGATCCTTCATACTAGAGAAATCATAGCAGGATTTAATCCGAACGTCAACATTTTTATTCTCAGGAAAACCGGCCGGGGCCAACGCAACAACCCATCCCCGCATCCCCAGGGGGCATCCTGATTGCGCCCAGCATCGGAGAACGCCCCATGCTATAATCCCCTTATGAAAACAACCATTGCTCTGGACATCGGCGGAACTCACATGCGGGCGGCGGTCTTTTCACCCATAGGAAAAGCCCCCCTGCGCCAAAAGCGGATCCGCAGCTATGCGGAAGAAGAAGTGCCACTGGAACGGCTGTTAAATCTGATTGCGGAGGTTCAGTCCCCAGGGGAGACCCTCCAAGCCCTGGGTATGGCGGTGCCGGGCCCGGTCAATCCCGAAACGGGCGTCATCCCGGTGGCGCCCAACATCCCGGAGTTGGCGGATATCCCGCTGAAGGACATCCTGGAAGAAAAGACCGGGGCGCCCGTCCTCCTGGGGAATGACGCCAACCTGGCCGCCCTGGGGGAATGGCGCTTTGGCGCAGGCCAAGGCCACAGCCATCTGATCTATCTGACCATCAGCACGGGCATCGGCGGCGGGGTGATCAGCGATGACCGCCTCCTGCAAGGGGCTCGGGGCCTGGGCGCAGAGTTGGGACATGTCACAATCTGGCCCGAGGGGCCCATCTGCAGTTGCGGCCAGCGGGGACACCTGGAAGCAGTTTCTTCCGGAACGGCCATCAGCGAGTTTGTGGCGCGCAGGCTGCAGGAGGGAGCCGAATCCAATCTCAACGGTGAACCGGACGCCCGGGCCGTCAGCGCCGCCGCCCGAGATGGAGACCCCCTGGCCCTGGAAGCCTTTCAGAGGGCGGGAAAATATCTGGGTCTGATGGTGTCCAACTACCTGATGATCTTCAATCCCACCCTGGTGATCTTTGGCGGGGGCGTATCCCAGGCCGGAGACCTGCTCCTGGACCCGGTCCGCCAATGGGTCCGGAAGACGGTCCTTTCGGAGGACTACTTGCAAGACCTCACCCTCACCCGGGCAGCCCTGGGTGATGATGCCGGGCTTTACGGCGCCCTGGCCTTGGCCCGTCAGAATCGCTGAGGACACCCAGCCCACAGGTCCTCACGAGGCACTGACCTGTGCGCGGAAACAACGGAACGCGGGAGACCCGAAGAACACCTCCTTCGCGCACCTCGCAAATCAATGTTATAATCTCCGCACCAAATCCAAATCAGCCTGCCCGCCCCGCCAGGGGCCGGGCAAAAGCGAGTTTCCCGGATATACAATGTTTCGGGGAGGTATCTTTTATGCAGCCGCTGAATTTGCCAGGGCCAAAGGCCAAAGCCCTCATCGCCAGAGACCGGGATGTCATCTCACCCTCGTATCCCCGAGGAACCCCTTTCGTGATGGACCATGGAAAGGGAACGGAAGTGTGGGATGTGGATGGAAACCGCTTCCTGGATTTTGCCGCTGGGATCGCCGTGGTCGCCACAGGCCACAGCCACCCCCGGGTTGTGCAGGCCATCCAGGACCAGGCGGAGAAATTCATTCACATTTCCTCCGATTTCTACCACGAAAAATGGGTCCAACTGGGGGAGCGGCTGAACCAGATCGCGCCCTTCCAAACCCCGGCGGCCTCCTTCATGAGCAATTCCGGGACGGAAAGTGTCGAAGCGGCCATCAAGCTGGCCCGCTATCATAGCCAGCGCTCCCAATTCATCGGCTTCCTGGGGGCATTTCATGGAAGAACCATCGGATCGGTCTCCCTCACCGCCAGCAAATCCCATTACAAGGGGCGATTCTTCCCCTTGATGAGCGGGGTCGTCCATGCGCCCTTCCCTGACCCCTACCGTCCAGTCCTGGCCCGCCGCAAGGGCGAGGGATATGGCGAAGCGGTGGTGCGCTACATCCAGGAAGAAATCCTGGAACGCATCCTTCCCCCGGAGGATGTGGCCGGATTCCTGATTGAACCCATCCAGGGCGAGGGCGGTTACATTGTACCGCCGCCGGATTTCTTCCCTGCGCTGCGGGAACTGTGCTCCAAATATGGGATTCTGCTGATCGCCGACGAGGTTCAGTCCGGGATGGGCCGCACGGGGAAATGGTGGGCCATCGAAAATTTTGGCGTGAAGCCGGACATCATCACCAGCGCCAAGGGGATCGCCTCGGGCATGCCCCTGGGCGCTCTGATCGCCCGGAAGGAGATCATGAACTGGCCCAAGGGCGCCCACGGCAACACCTACGGCGGCAACCCCATCGCCTGCGCCGCCGCCCTGGCCACCATGGAGCTGATCGAAGAATCCTACCTGACCAACGCCCGCGAGGTGGGAGAATACGCCCTGGATGCACTGGCCGAGATCAAAATGCGGCACCCCAGCATCGGCCATGTGCGGGGAATCGGACTGATGATCGGGGTGGAGTTTGTGAAGGATCAGGAAGAAAAAACCCCGGCCCCCCTGCTGCGGGATGCTATCGTGGACCTGGCCTTTCAACGGGGACTCCTGACCCTCGGCTGCGGCCGAAGCGTCATCCGGCTTTCCCCGCCTCTCTCCACCAACAGGAGCGAAATTGACGAAGCCCTAACCATCCTGGAAGCGGCAATCGCCCTGGCGGAGCGAAAATTCCTCCAGACAGTCTGACCCAACCATAAACCAACGCCGGATTCAGCCCATCCATCCGTTCTTATATCCCTGAGATAAATCTGGGATAAAATAGAGCCATGTTACCTGATATCCGTGTGCGCCAACGCGATTACCTGCTGGAAATCTCGCGGGCCCTGACTGAAGAACTTGACCTTGATAAACTCCTCGGCCGCATTCTGAAATATGCGATCGAAATGCTGGCCGGCCATGCGGGATTCATCGCCCTGAGCGACCAGAGCGGCAGTTGGAACCTGGCGGTGGCCAATGGTCTTCCCAATGCCATCCTGCGGTTCCTCGAGACCTGGCTGGCCAAAATCCCGGCGGATACGGACCCCCAGAGCATTCAAATCCCAGAGATCAACTCCCTCCTGCAGCAGATCAGCATGGGCAACCTCACCGCGGTCGGTTTGCCCCTGATAGCCCAGCAGGAGGTGATTGGCTTCATGTACGTCTTTCGCAACTATCGGGGGGTCTTCTCAAGCAATGACCGCTCCCTCCTGTCCAGCTTTGCCAATCAGGCGGCCATCGCCGTGCGCAATGCCCGTTTATACACGGAAGTCAACCGTGAAAAACAGCGCACAGACGCCATGCTGGATTCGGCTGCGGATGGGATCCTGATCCTTAACGCCGATCACACCATCGAGCGCACCAACGCCGCCTTTGCCCGCATGCTGGGCTGCCGCCAGGAGGATCTTCAAAGGACCGAGCATGGGGAGGTCATCCAATGGATGCACCCGCCCCATGGAATCACCCTCGAAAAAGCGGAGGCCGGGGGCTGGCCCCTCTCGCCCCAGGCCCATCTCTATGTTGAAGGGGATCTGAAACGTCCCAACAACCAGCCGCCCCTGCCGGTGGGCATCACCTATGCCCCCCTCATCTCAAAGGAGGGGACTCTCATCAACACCATCGCCACCATCCGGGATATCACCCGGTTTCGGCAGGCCGATGAACTCAAGAGCGAATTCATCTCCATCGTCAGCCATGAACTGAAAACCCCGGTGGCCCTGATCAAGGGGTATGTTTCCACCTTGCGCCGGGAGGATGTGGAATGGGATCGGGAGGTGATGAACAGCAGCCTGCAGGTCATCGAAGAGGAAGCCGACCGCCTGACGGAACTGATCGAAAACCTTCTGGATGCCTCCCGCCTGCAGGCCGGGGGCATGCAACTGAAGCGGGCGGACATCGCCATGGGCACCTTGGCAAATCGCCTTTCGGAACGCTTTCAGATCCAAACCAAGCGGCATGAGATCATCGTGGATTTCCCGGAGGATTTTCCCGTGGTGATGGCAGACGAAACCCGTGTTGAGCAGGTCCTGGCAAATTTAATCTCCAACGCCATCAAATATGCCCCCGGGGGCAAGATCCGCATCACGGGTCAGGCCCTTCCCGAGCAGGTCATCATCTGCGTCACCGATGAGGGCCCGGGCATCGCTGCCAGCGATATGCCCCATATCTTTGACCGCTTCTACCGGGCGCCGGAAAGCAGCCGGAAGACCAAGGGCGCCGGCCTGGGGCTGTATTTGGCCCGGGCCATTGTGGAGGCCCACAACGGCCGCATCTGGGCCGACCCCAAGACGGAAAAGGGCGCCCGGATCTGCTTCTCCCTCCCCCGGGATGGGGCCTGAAAGGAAGCAATCCCGTGCCCACCTGGAGAACCAAAGCCCTCCTTCAAAGAATCCTCAGCATTTTCCCCTGGCGCCACCGGCTCTATCATTGGTTCAGGTGGCGCGTTCTCGGCACCCTTGACCATGGCCCGGAGGCGCATCAAAAAAGATTGACCTGGGCCGGGCAGCATATCCGCTACTACCTGCAGCATTCCGGCGCCCAGGGGCTGCCCCCTCTGATCCTCGAACTGGGAACGGGCGAATTTACCACCGTCCCCATGGCCCTGTTCCTGTGCGGCGCCGAAAAAATCCTGACCGTGGACGTTGCACAATTATTCAACCGCGCCTATTTCCTGGCCATGCTGGACTCCCTGGCTGGTTACTCCCGGGATGCATTGCGCACCCTCCTGCCCCTGCTGCAAGCCAAACGCTTGGACGTCCTGCGTTCCCTGGCCCACCGCGCGGAAGAGCTGACCATCCCGGAGATTCTGGCGGCCTGCCGGATTGAAGCCCTGGTGACGGATGCAAGGACAACGGGCCTGCCGGACCAATCGGCAGACCTGATCCTCTCCAACACCACCCTGGAGCATATCCCCCGGGAAACCCTGTCGGGCATCCTGACCGAGTTTCGCCGCATCCTGAAACCCGAAGGGATCATGAGCCACCTGATTGACATGAGCGATCACTACGAACACACCGACCACAGCATCACGCCCTATCACTATCTGCAATATGATTACCGCACATGGAAGCGGTTCAATTCCGCCTTCATTTATCAAAACCGGCTGCGTCTGCCGGACTATTTGCAGTTGATGAAGGAAACCGGGTTTGAAGCTCTTGAAACCTGGACCTATGCCGCCAATCCTGATCTTCTGGCGCAGGTCAGTTTAGATCCCGCGTTTCAACATTACACGCCCGAGGCTCTGGCGGTCACGCATCTCTGGAGTATTTCGAAAGTCAAACAATGACCAAACCTTTTTTTCTTTTGAACACCTTTCTCCCGAATGGCAATCCCGGCTGAAAGATCATATCCGGACCCTTTCTGGCGGGAGAAACGAAACACCCGGCATAAGGCACTTCACGGAGGCAATCAAACTGAAGATTCCCGACAACTCCCGAGCTATATTTCGCTTCACCTTTCATCTGAAAGATGAAACTGCCGGTGAATTGGCGGTCTTCATCGAACATTGCGGCTATCATGTTGTCCCCCTCAATTCCACACAGAGCGTTGTCGAATAACCACCCCCCCCGAATGAGGGTCGCCTCAGGTAGCATCATACCAATAAAAGGCGTACTTTCCAGAAGAAACTGAGAGAGGCATGGCAATTTCCATCAAAGAAACTTTCACGGATGGCTGGCCAACCCGGCGCACGCTGGCCATTGGCTGGCGGCCCGGGTCATCCCAGGGCGACCTGCTGCCGAAAAAAGTTGCGTTTCTTTTCCGCCTGGAAAGGTCCGGAGCACACTCCCCCTCCATGGAAGTGGCGGTATTCCCGCCCGGGGTCAGCATACCCGAGACGCCCCTGGCTGAATCCGGGCGCCCCC
>DAOTUG010000040.1:0-18884 GCA_034437335.1 Anaerolineaceae bacterium | reverse complement strand
CCCTGATAGGACATTTCTACTTTGCTAGGGAGTAGGACATTTTAACTTTGCCTTGACAATCCCTCTCAATGAACGATCCGGGGGCTTCCCCCATTCGCGCACACGGGTGCAGGGGTTAATGCACGCAATCCATCGCTTTTGACCCCTGCACCCTGTACAATAGAATATGATTTCTTGAAACAATCCATGGAAGGGACTTTTTATGATATCAAAGCATAAACATCTCTACTGGCTTCTGGCCCTGGCCGCTGCGGTCAGCTTTGATCAAATGTTCTGGGGAAACCCGGGAGGGATCAATTTCTTCCTTTTCATCTGCCTCGTGCTGCTGAGCGGACTGATCCCCCTTTGGCTGGACAAAATTTCCATCCCATGGCAGTCCTATCTGCTGCTGATCCCCATCCTGTTCTTCTCATCCGCCACCTTCTGGCGGGCGGAACCCTTCACCACCCTCAGCAACGGGTTGGTTACCCTCGGCGGACTGGCCCTTTTCGCCACGACTCTTCTCAATGGAGCCTGGATGCGATCCAGGCTGCGCGATCATTTCGTGAATGCACTCAAACTGACCCTGCATTCTTTCGCCGGAGGCGTCTTGTTTTTCCTGAAGGTCAAAGGGAACCCTTCCCCACAGGATGCCATGGCGAAATCTGAGGGGGAAGAAATGCCTTCCGAAGAAGAACACCCGCAGGAGAAAACCGCAGGAGAATCCAACAGGCTGCACGCCTGGAAAAAAATGCTGCCCTTCCTGCGCGGCACCCTGCTGGCTTTGCCAATTCTGGCGGTCCTGGCCGGGCTGCTGTCCGCCGCTGATCCAGTTTTCTCAAAGCGCTTGGTGAGCCTGTTCACCTGGTTCAAAATTGAAAACCTGGATGAATATCTCTTCAGGCTGGTGTACATCCTGGCCATTGCCTATCTTGTTCTCTCAGCAATCTTCCATGCCCTGTCGGAAAGTCCCAGGGACCCATCAGAGGGTTCTGCCCCCCTCTTCAAGCCCTTCCTCGGCAGCATTGAAGCAAACATCGTGATGGTCGGGGTCAACCTCCTCTTCCTGCTGTTTGTCATCATCCAGTTCACCTATCTGTTTGGCGGCAATGCCAACATCTCGGTGGAAGGATACACCTATTCCGAATATGCCCGGCGGGGCTTCTTCGAACTTCTGGCCGTTGCCATCCTCAGTCTGCTCCTTTTTTACAGCCTCAGCATGATCACAAAACGGGAAACCAGATCAAAACGATGGTTTTTTTCCACCCTGGGATTATTTTTGGTGGCCCAACTGGGCATCATCCTGACCTCAGCCTATACTCGCCTGAGCCTCTATGAAATGGTTTATGGGTTCACACGCCTACGGACGGTGACGCACCTTTTCATCCTCTGGATCGGGGTGCTCCTGGTGGGAACTGCCCTCCTGGAGGTGTTTAACCGGTTGGAAAGGCTGGCCCTGGTGTTGATTCTGATGTCCTTTGGATACGCCCTGACCCTCAATCTGGTCAATGTGGACCGCTTCATCGTTGAAGAAAATATCAACCGATCAGTCCAATCCTACACCGAATCCGAGGTCATCAAACTAGACACCGGGTATCTCTACTCACTCTCCTATGATTCCATCCCCCCCCTCGTACAGCGCTTCAACGACCCAAGCCTGCCGGAAGATTTACGCGACGATATCGGCGGGGTGCTGGCCTGCCGTCTGGAGGAGATCAACCTGTCCCTGAACGAACCCCTCACCTCCTACCATTACTCCCGCGCCCGGGCCATCCGCCTGCTGAGCAACAATCTCTTGGCCCTGGCGGAATATGAAGTTGTCACAGAATTATGGAACACATTCCTTGTGAAAGATGGGGAAATGGTCCCCTGCGATGGCGAAGGCTACTGACCACTGCAGCACAGCCAGATGAAACAAAAACAGACCGGGAGTATTGCCCAGTCTGTACAGGATTGCTGTTGTATATCCCGTTCTGTCAGGACACGTTTATCCTGTCCTGCCCTTCCAATTGGGAGGTGACAATCCGGCGAAACTCCTCCAGTGAAAACGGCTTGGAAAGATACTGGCTCACGCCCAGGGAATAGGCTTCCGCCCTGATTTCCTGATTCCCAAAAGCCGTGATCATCACCCAGGCGATGGGCCTTTCCGCTCGCCCGGTCTGTCGGACAAGCTCCAAACCGCTGATTCCCGGTAATGAATAATCGGCAATGACCATATCCCAATCCCCCTCCGCAATCGCCCGTTGGGCCTCCTCCCCCGACTGCACAGTATGCACAACCATCCCTGCGTTCAGAGAGGTCAGCGCGATCTCAAGCACCAGAGCAATCGAGATGTTATCTTCAACCAGCAGAATTCTTTTTGTTTCCATCATTGTTTTTACCCAAGGGGCTAGGTCAGTTGTTCAACAAGGCCGGTTTTTAAGGAATAGATGCCGCCGATGATCTTGATTTTACCCTTGTCACTGAAATTGGAAAGAGGAGATTCCCGGCTTTTCAAAGCTGTCACAACCCGCCGGACGTTTTCAACAACGGTATTATAAATCCAATCCCCATCCTTTTCTTCCACAGAGGTGTATGCAGGCAAAATGTTCTCTGCCAGCTCAGAAAAATTACCCGCGGGCACCGGCGCTTTGGCAGTATACACGCAGGAAGCAATTTCCAGACACTTGTGGTGTCCAAGGACAAACACCAGAGGAATTCCGAGATTTGAAACCGCATACTCCATACTGCCGATGATAATTTCATTTAAGGCGTGCCCTGCTGTGCGCACCACATACAGGTCCCCCAGGCCCTGATCAAAGATAAACTCTGGTACAACCCGGGAATCAGAGCAGGTCAGGACCAGAGCAATAGGACTTTGTCCATACTCCATCTTCTCCCGCCAATCCCGGTTCAAATGCGGATGTGTCATCTCCCCCGAAACAAAACGCTGATTTCCGGCCGTCAACAATGACAGTGCATCATCCGGACCAATTCCACCATTGATTTCCATACTGTGTTCCTTAAAAATTGACTCCTGTGATTTACTGGCTGCACTAGAATAAATGAATAACAGCCAAATCTAACCCTATTATAGATAGACCCATGAGAATTGCGACATCTTAAAATTCCAATTGAGTAACAAATCTCAAAAATATATTAAAGCAAATCCCGGGGGAATTAAAACAACAACAGCCCCATGCAAAACGCACAGGGCTGCAGCCTTCAGAATCACATCAAGCAGAACAGACAGCGGTCCGGATCGCTCAAATGACGAGACAGAACCGAAACATCACCCGGCAAAACGATATCCGCGAGAGCGCACGGTGATAATATGCCGGGGGTTGGAGGTGTCTTCTTCAATTTTCTGACGAAGACGCCGGATATTGACCCTGACAATCGGCCGGGCATCCATTTCATCCATATCATACCCCTGGACTGCCCGAATCAGTTCGCTGGCCGTGACGACTCTGTCTGAGTGGGTCACCAGGTAATCCAGCATATCAAACTCCGTGGGACTCAACTGGACGGGTTCACCATCCTGGACCACCAGCCGTTTCCGACGATCAACAATGATGGAAGGGGTTTCAAGGATGCGCTCATTGTTGAGACGGTTTTCATCCTCCGGAAGAATCTGCTTTTTCAATTGATTGAGGAGCATTTCAATCTGGCTGATCACCTGCAGGCGCTCCGAGGATTCCCGCCGTTCGCTCATGCAGCGGTCCACACTGGAAAGCACCTCAGCGATGCTGACCGGCTTCACCAGATAGTCATAGGCCCCTTTCCGCAGAGCAACAATGGACGTGTCCAGGGTCGCATACGCCGTGATCATGATCACATCCGTATTGGGGTGGTTTTCCTTGACCCAGTCTAGCAGATCGAGACCATCCATCTCGCCATCCATCTTCAGGTCAATCAGAGCCAGACCAAAGGTGTGATCCTCAAAATGCTCCAGGGCCCCTTCGGCGTTTCCCGCCTGGGTGATGGTATAACCCTGAGCCTCCAGCGCATCTGACCAAATCATGCGAATGGTTTGTTCATCATCTACAATCAGTATCGTTTCGGTATATTGCATTCAGGCCTCCAAATTCGTCATCATATGCGACGGAAAAGTACAGATTTATCCTTCCGGGGGATTGAGGGGCAGCCAGACAGTGAAGGTGGTTCCCTCATCCAATTTGCTCTCAGAGGTGATCCGGCCCCGATGGCTGTCAATAATATTTTGGCTGACCCATAAGCCCAACCCTGTGCCATCTGTCTTCGTTGAATAGAAGGGCTCAAACAAATGCTGCAGTTCTTCTTCTGAGATGCCCTTGCCGGTGTCAGAAAAACTGATTTGAAGCCAGGGCTCTTCCATCATCACCTGATCATTGGAGATAGTCAGGGTTCCCTCCGGACCCATCGCCTCCACCGCATTCAAGGTCAGATTCAGAAAGACCTGTTTGAGCTGCCCGGGGATTCCATAAACCTCCGGCATTTTTCTATCCAATTTTAACACAACTGTAATGTTTTCGGTTTCAATTTTCCTGTTTGCCAGCGCCAGGACCTCCTCAATCAATTCCCGGACGTCCGTATGCTCCATGGTGCCCTGAAGCGGCCGCTGGAAGCTCAGAATCCTTTCAACGATGTCATTCAAGCTCTCCAGGGCGCTGGAGGCGAGATCCAGATATTTTTTCTGTCGTTTCGGTTGTCCCATGGTGGTGTGTGCCAGCTCCAGACAGCCCAGAATTCCCTGCAAGGGATTGTTGATCTCATGGGCAATCGAAGCCGCCATCCGTCCCATGGCCGCCAGGCGGTCCGACTGAATCAACTGCTCCCGCATTTGCTTTTCCTGTTTAAGGGATTCTTGCAAATCCCGGATGAGTCGGGCGTTTTGCACGCCGATGGTGGCATAAGCAGCCAGGGATTTCAGAATGTGGATCATCCCTTCGGAAAAGCTGTCCGGTTTCACACTGTTGATGTTGATCAACCCAATGGTCTTTTCCCCATATTTCAGGGGGATACCCATATAGGATTTGATCCAGGCTGATTCGGGAACATATTCCCATTTCTCCGAATCCGACGTATCGGGGATCACCAGGGGCTCGCCGGTTTCGATAATCTCCCGGATATTCTTGATTTCCAGCAGGGAGGAAGGCATCCGATGGCCCTTGGGGGTTGTCTCACCTTGCAACTCCCGGACGTTGACCACTTCATCGTTCTCAATCAGGATGATGTGCACACTGCTCAGGGGGATGATCATGGAAATCTGATCAAGGACCGTATTAAGTACCACGTCCAGATCAACAGAACTGGTCAGCACAGCGCCCACCTGGGAAAGGATTTCAGCCCACTCACGCTGGGTTTTTTCATTTTGATACAAGGTCGCGTTCTGCAAGGCCAGGGAGGCCTCAATTCGCAACTGCTTGAGCAGCCGGATGTCCGCCGGAGAAAAAGCATCCGGCACAGCGCTCTGTGCGCTGATGATGCCAAAAGGCGCCTTCTCCCCCATGATGCTGACCGCCAGAAGAGAACACATCCCTTCCCCGGCGCCTTTCAGCCCCGCCTGACGCACATCCGGAATGCAGACCGGTTCCGTCTGGCTGACGATGCGGTCAACCATCTCCGATCCCAGCCTTTCCAGCAAAATCCCGTTGCATGAGACCGGCCCTTTTGAGGAGGCCACAAGAGTCAAATCCCGTTCTGCCGGATCCAGGTTATGGATGGCGACCAGATCAGAATTGAGAATGATCTCCTGGGCGTTTTGCGCGATGATCTCAAAAATCCGGTCTATTTCCAGGGTTTCGCTGAGAGCCTGGCTGATGGACATGATCGCCTGGGATTCCTGCAGTTGCCGCTGCAGCTTCTGATGCTGATTTGCATTTAGAATGGCAATGGAGGCCCAGTTGGCCGCATCATCAATCAGCATCTGCACCTCATCCTGGAAGGTTTCCCCGGCTTTGCCGGTGAAGAGCATCACCCCCAGCACATCCCCATTGGCTCGCAGAGGAATGGCAAAAAGCTGTCCCTCCGACATGGAAAACCCTTCCGCCCCTGTCAGAAAATCTTCCGGCAGCAGAAAAAGGGTCTGGTGTGTGCAAATCAACCGCCATTCTTTCATCGAGCAGGGAATCCGCACATCCTGGTAATCTTCCGTCAGGTCCCCACCCATCGCCGCAAACCGAAGGGACTGTCCCTCCCGTAACAGAATCGCCATCCGCCGGGCGCCCTGGAGGATCGGCAGGATCTCGTCAATGATCGTATGCAGCACTTTCCAGATAGACAGATCGGCAAGGACGGTCTTGCCCAGGCGGCTCAATTTGCTCAAACGGCGGGCTGTTCCCTCCAGGGTGGCTTGGGCCCATTTGCGCTCCGTGATATCAGAAACAACCGCCAGGACTCCCAGAGCTGGGCCGGGTTGAGGTTTGAAGGCTGACAGAGCGATGTCCACCGGGATGGGTTTTCCCCGGGAATCAATCCAGGTCCGTTCCATCTCGTTGACCACATCACCCTCCAGAACCCGGGCCAATAGATGATCAAAGATCTTCCGGTCACCCTGGGGAAGCACAGGCAGCGGTTGACCCAGGACCTCGGCCGCCTCATAGCCAAAGGTCTTCCGGGCCACCCGATTCCAGCCCGAAACCCTGCCCTGGCGATCCAGTATCAGAACCGCCATCGGGAATTGGTCAATAATATGATGAAAATCCAATGGATCCTCTGTAAACAAGGTTTGTAAATCTGATTCCAGTGAGGACGATGTCATGAACGCTCCAGTTTCAATCGGGAGATTATAAAAGGGTCTTGGCCAATCTCCCAGGGCCATAGTCGTGGTTTGGCACAGTCACACCGCCCCGCGAGGGGGGTGAAAACAAACAGTTCAATGAAGTTTTTGACTGTATAAATATAACCTATTTGTTATAATAATGGCAGATATATTTCAAAATTGGTGGTTCAATTGCGGATATCCGGCTAAATCATAACAAATTGTTACTTTCAAATTTAACATTAATTTTAATAAATTTCAAGCATTATTCAATTCCGGCCAGACGTTCCCCATCCATCCAGCCCAGGCTCACGTTCAGGGGCACCTCCTCCCAAGCGCGCACATGGATCATAGTCTCCGCCGGCAGCAGCGACCGGATCAGGGGCAATCGGACAACCTGTTCATAACAATAAAACAGATCCACCTGAATGCGTGCGCCCTGCATGGTCGTCCATTCATCCACCACCGGATGGGTCCCATCGGTCAGGCCCAACGCAACCCGGGTGTCTGAAAGCGGCTGACCTTTACCACAATTGGCGGCCCAATTGTCCATCGAAGGGTGCTGGTCGTGATTGGAGTACGCCCAATAGCTCTCCTGGGCCGGAAACGCATAGGCTTTGCCCTGCCGATCAAAGATGCGCATTGTGATCACAACATCATCCCGGGACATATCCAGCGTCAGACCGCTGCGCAAGCCAGAGCTGTCCCCGGCGACCGACGGAGGAGCCAACAGCCAGGAAACCTGGGCAAACAGATCCTGGGGCGCTCCCTCCCCAGGCGCAAGCACCTCGGCTGGACCCTCTTGTCGGGGATGGAATTCTGCCAGGGCAGCAGCGAGGATCTGATCCGTGAGAATCCTGGCATCCAGATAGCAACCCACATAAAAGGCCATTTCCACCAGCAGCCCCACCAGGACCAGGATTGCGACAAACAGCAGCGCCACCCGCAGCCGCACACGCCAGATCTCAAGCCAATTTCGATGTTGCTTTCCAAATAACGGCATCTTTCTGCCCTTTAAATCCATAACAAAACACGCGATACGCCTATATCTGTGCAAATCGCGTGCCAGGATTAAGATTCCATATCAATTCTGAACAATGGAGAGGATCAAAAACCGACCCCATTCCTCCTGGAAACCCGGGTCAGCCCGGAAGAGCAGAAGCCAGGCGCCCGTCTACCGTTTTCGTGTCCCCCCCGAATCCTCAAATCCCGGAAACAGGCGCGCCATGGCTTCCGGCGCATATTTCTCCACCATAGTGGAGGAAATGCCATGGTTCCGGCAGATGTCCGCATACAGGGTCGCGCTCGGTCGGCGGATTCGGGCCTGGGTGGCGGTGTCCAGTTCCCAAAGGCCAAAACGCTGAGTCCACCCCCGTTCCCACTCAAAATTGTCCACCAGGGACCAGTGAAAATACCCCTGAACCGGCAGATTCTGGTTGACAGCCAGCCAGAGATTGTAGAGGTGCTCCAGGATATAGCGCGGGCGCAGAACCCCCCGGGAATCCTCAACCCCATTTTCCGTGATGAACATCGGCACATTGAATTGCCGTCCCCAGCGCACGCTCCGGAGCATCCCGGCAGGCTGGTGGGCAATAAAACCGGTTTCGCTCAGCAAGGCCCCTTCCGGAAAACCGCGATGGGCAAAGAGGGTTTTGGGTGCAAATAGATCAAATCGCACCTGCTCTGTGGAATAATAATTGATTCCCAGAAAATCCTGGGTGCCAGAAGCCTCAGGCAAGCGGTCTTTCTTGACAAAAACGTCAAAGCGACCATCTGTGACAGCTTGGGGGAAGAGATCATTGAAAATTCTTCCAAAGAGGCCAGCCGCCCAGGAATCCACCGGGAGCCAGGTGGCCGGCTGGAAACCCCGGTAATGGATGGCGGTGCCAACCTGGGCCTCGGGCTGCAGGTCATGGATCACCCGGTAAGCCTTGGCGTGGGCCCGGACCATATTCCGCAACACCAGGAGAGCCGCCTTCAGGTCCTGTTTTCCGGGAGGAAAGACGCCCTCAACATAGGCTGAAAATGCAAATACATTGGGTTCATTGATAGGCACCCACAAATTGCAATATGGTTGCAAGGCTTCCACCGCCTTGTGAACATAGGCGGCAAACCAATCCACAATGTCCTCGTTTTCCCAGCCGCCTGCCTCCGCCACCCACAAGGGCTCGCTGAAATGATGCAGGGTCACCATAGGCCGCATTTTGCGGTCCTGCAGTCCCATCAGCATTTGCCGATACCGGTCAAGGGCGCGTTCATCCCAGCGGTCGGGGGCTGGCTGGATGCGGCTCCAGGCAATCGAAAGCCGGTGCGCATTCTGATAAGCGGCCTGAGCGCGGTCAAAATCCTCCCGCCAACGCCCGGCCCACCAATCACAGGCCCGACCCGACGTCTGGTCGTCCACGATGCGACCCGATTCCTGCTCCCAGGCCCACCAGGTATTGTTCTGATTATGGCCTTCCACCTGGTGCGCAGCCGTCGCTGTGCCCCACAAAAACCCGTCCGGAAAATAATAGGTGCCCTCAGCCATGATTCACTTCACTCCATCCCGTTGATTGACAGTCTCTGAATGCTTCCTCAGGTCACCTAATCATAGCCCCTTCCAGGGCAGTTGAAAAGGTGCCCCCGGGGGGGTCAGAGAGTATTGATGGCGGTGAGGCCGGCGGTGCCGCCAGGCACGGCCGGCCGAAACTCGGCGCCGGCGATGAAGGCGGCGGGGAGGCGGTGTTTGTCCCAGGGAAGGGAGATGCGATTGGTGGCCGACAGGCGGACCCAGCGGCCAACCGGGGGAAGATAGGGAGGGATGCGGATGTTTTGGGAATTCCAGAAGGATCCGTGACGGTCCATGGAGACATCGGGGGAATCGGGATCGGGCTGTTCGGAAAACTCGAGATGCCTTTCCGGGCTGACATTGGCCAAAATAAGCCGGTGATTGGATGTGCCGAGGTTCATCAGGTGGCGCAGTTCGGCCAGGCCGGACCAGTTTCCGGGGCGGAAGGGACAGGTGAGAAGGCTGGTTTCGGGTACCACGACCCGCGGGAAGAACTGGCCGCAATCAGCAACAATGGCCTGGATCTGCTCTCCGGTGTCTGTGACGCCAATCAGGCGAAAGACAATATCTGTATCGGGAGAAAAGGCATACCAGTTTGGATTTTGGTAATGCCAAGCATAAGAATCAGGATAGGGCAAATTGTCGTTTGATTTAGCCTGGAGATATTTGGCGGCGTCCTGGGCGCCAGGATCCAGGCCCAGGGCATAGTTTGCCCCAGCCGAGAGGGCAACCGGGGAGCTGAAGGTATAGCGGGTCCAGGCGTAATGGTCTGAGGGAATAGTGGAAGCGGCAACGCTGGATGTGGCGCCAAGATAGGTGGTGGGGAGGCCGGAGAGATTGGCCTGGTAGATACGGCCCCAGGTGGAACGGGTGTTGGAACCAATATTTCTGAGCATCAGATCAATGTGGAGAAGATTCCAGGCGCCCACGGTTTGGAAGGATTGGGCCATCATGCGATAAGCCCAGGCATGGCCCACCGAGACAAAACCGGGGCCAGGCTCGTAATTGGCCAGGAACCCATCAGAGCAGGTATACCGCTGCCAGTCGAGGGTGTGGAACCAGCCCAGGCAACCCAGACGCAGGACGGGGGGATCCCCCGCCGGCCGATTCTCAAGGGCGGAGGAAGGCCAGGCATGGCCGGCCAGGAAGGTGTCCCGGAGGGCCTCGGCGAAATCATCGTCAATATCGGATTTGAAGAGAGTCTTTTCCTTGATGCCAAACTCCAACTGGGAAGCGGAATTGGAAGCTGCGCTGGTGGCCAACTCAGCGCCCAAGAGATTGTCGGGGGCCATGAAGCGATAGACCACAGAAACCTTGTTGAACAGGGAATCCAGGGAGACGCGCACCTGATACCCATCCAGTTCCATGATGATCTCATTGACAAAGCCCCACCAAACGGACCGCCCGACCGGATCGGAGATGTTGACAGCACAGCGGAGCAGGTCAGCGGCCTCAAAGATGCGGGACGGGGGCGGAGCCTGGCAGACCAGATCCGCAGAATCCGGACCGCCAAAGGCGGACCAGGCCAGGCGGGTGGGAAGGAAAGAGAAGGGGGTGTGAATGGGAAGGGAGAAATCCCGGGATGAAAAGGCGGTGGTGAGGGATGGATTCATAGGACTTTCTTCCTGGGATAATAGAAGGCCAAGACCTCGGCGGTGCGCATGGGGACCAGATCGTCATCGTCATCAGCCATGATAAACAAGAGCATGGATTTATCCTTGGGGCTGACGAGAAGGGGGGAGCCGGCGCGGGAATGGGAGACGATTTCAGCGCCGGAGCCGGAGGGGGTCATATTGGCGGCATGGGAATTGAGGAAAGAATCGTCAAAGAGGGTGGCGTTTTGATAGAGATCGTAAAAGGCGGTGAAAAAGGCGGCGGAGGCCAGGGGGAGAAGCGTCAGACAATCGAAACTGATACTGTAGGAGGAAGCGGTATCATGCTGACCGTAAAGGTGGAAATTGACGCCCAGGGGGTCAAAGTCCCAGGAGATGGGAGCCGGGGGAAGGGTGATGGGGGGAAAGATGGCGTAGCCGTAATCATTATCAATATAGATGGGGGCCCACTCGGCCACGGTGTAGCCGCCAACCACAGCCGCCAACTTGAGATAGAGATCGGAATAGGCGAAGGAGCCAAAAAAGCGGAGGATGGGGCGGAAGGCGGAACCAAGAAAGATCTCGATGTTTGAGGGGGCCAGATACCAGTAGCCCAGACTGGTCCAGGTCGTGGCGGCCCAGGAGACGGTGCGGTAGAAACCTGAGATGGCGGCTGCGCTGGCATGAGAAGAGCCGCCAACAAAGGTGCCGGCATAGTAGAAAAAGGGGGAATAGGATTGGGTGGTGGGATGCTGGAAGAGAGAAATGATCACATCGCCCAGATTGTCGGAGGCGTAGGTGTTTTTGAGTTCAACGCGAAGGGCTGCGGGGAGATCGCCCAGGATGTCGTCATTATCAATCATGGCGTAATTGCCATGGGCGGCGTCTGAGTCGGTGTGGTTGTAGATGGTGAAGGGCGTGGTGAGATCCGTTCCGGGCCGGCCGGAGAGGGGGAGGGGCGTCTTGGGGCCTTCAAAAAAATTGGGGCGGGAATAGACAAGGGAGATGGAGAGGGAACCGGATTGGCGGGTGCGGGGCCCATCCGGGTTAATCTGAACAGAGAGGGAAAGCAGGGTGGCGAAAAAATAAGAGTCGGAGCTGGACACTTTAAAGCGGAGAAATTGGGCGCTGGGATAGAAGCCCTGGCGGTGGAGATCCACCCGATGGGGGATATTCTCGAGAGAGGAAACAGCCGCGGCGATCTGGGCTGGGGTGCCTTCGAGGCTGAGGGTCAGGGATTCCTCCACCACGGGGGCGGCGGATTGGGTGGGCAGATAAAGGGCCCGCTTGAAGGGAGCGGCGATGGAATCGCCGTGAATGACGGTAAAGCCGCCGTAGGGTGTGGAATCACCAATGGCTATTTGGAACATCAACACCTCTTTTCACAAAACAAATGGCCGCCCCCTCGTGGGGGCTGGCACTGCGCTGGTGCGCCCTGACGGCGCCCAGCTTGTCACCAATTGCGATTTGGAACATGGCATTACTCCGGGGAAAAGAAGCCAGGCACGAGCCGAGCCGCAAGGACGCCCTTTGGGCGGCCGGCGGCGATGGGCCCCGGGCTGACCGCCCCCTGGGCGGGCAGCAACCGGGCCAGAGGCTGATGCCTCTGGCATTCGACTGATGCGCCTTGAGGGCGCTTCAGTCTCGCGGGGAGTGCCTGGCGAAAGTGGGAGTTTACGCCTGGCGAAAGTGGCGGTTTTCGCCTGGCGAAAATATGGGCCTTGGCCAATCCGGGAAAAACAGAATATATTGAAAAACGGATCCGGATAATTTGAATGGTAAACAAAATCAATCCTCGTCCCAATGATAATCCTCGTCCCAATCCCACTCGGAATATGGGTGGTCAGATGACGACTGCAGCAGGCGGCGTTTGATAGCGTTCAAAAGGAGGTCAAAATGGGTCCGGAAGCGTTTGTGCATGGCTGTGAGGGTGTCGGCTTCTGCGGCCTGGGGAAGGGCGTCCTCGGCCCGGCCGGTCATGCGGAAAGAGAGGGCATAGGCCACGGATCCGATCACGAGGGCGAAATCATCCAGGGCGGGAAGGGTGGTTGATGCTGCGGTATCCAGGCCGGAAAGCGTGAGAGCGGTTCCCTGAACGGCGCTGATTTCAGCCAGGGCGGAACGAATGGCCTCATCCAGAACAGTTGTACTATACGTCAGATTAGTTGAGTCTGACAGGTGGGTTTCGACACGATCCCGGATGGTGATAAGAGTCGTGGTCATGAGCTAGAACCTTTCAGCGGGTGACAAGCCGGATTCTGCGGCCGGCGGTTTTCCGGCCGCTGGAACCGGCGAAAAGGACAAGCAAAGGGAAAAGGGTCAGGCAAGGTCATTTCTTTTTAGCAGAAGCCGCTTTTTTGGGCGTGGGGCCATCCCCTGCTGGGGATTGGCACTGCGCTGATGGGGCCTGACGCCCTTTCAGCTTGAGCAGGCTTTTGTATTCATCGTAAGAAAAGCGGCGTTTCTTTCCTTCGTGGTCAATGATGACCAGGGTGTTATCAGGGTGGCACATGAAGGACATAGGGGGGCCGCCTGTGAGCTGTTCGGCGATGGCGGCAAGATCGGGCTTTTTGGAGCGGGGCATGGGGTCAAACCTTTCTAGCCAGCCCGAGCCGAGGCGTGGGACCGGCCGTCAGGCCGGGCCAAAGCCGATGGGCCCCCGGGGCGCCCTTTGGGCGCCACCGGGGCGGCGAGGGATGGCGTGGGAAGTTATCAGGAATGGCGGCTCAGACCGTCTTCAATGCCGGTGCCGAGGATGTAGGCAACGAGGACATAGATCACGGCGGTGAGCTGTTCTTCTGCCAGGGGGAAGTCTGGTTTCCAGGTTTTGAGGATAACGAGGGCCAGGCCGATGACGGCGGCCCAGAATTTACGGGAACCGAGAAGCTGTTTTACTTTAGACATGGTAGGAACCTCCATAGGTTTACGAATTGAGTACCGCGGTGGGTACCACTTTGGAAAAGGTTTACGTTTTTTCTTCAGAAGTGAAACAATGATCGAATCTCTAGCCGGCATAGTTGATCACTTTCAGGACGTCTTTCAGGTCCTGCAGAACAATGATGGCCGCTTCCAGATCGGCTTTATGCTTTGAAGCAGACCGCCCCGCTGGGGTATCCAAACCAAAATGATTGGCCAGATTGGCCTGAACGTTCGCCGACCGCCTCTGCGGTCTGGCACTGCGCTGGTGCGGTTTGAAACCGCCCAGCTTGAGGTTATGGGATTCTTTTGACATGGCCTGGATGGCCAGGGACAGGGCGGTCTGGGTCTTCATGGGTTGGTTTTTATCACCTTTCGGTCGGAAGCCGGGCACGAGCCGGCTTAGGCGGATCGCTCCTGCGATCCTGCACTGCGCTGATGGGGCTTGAAGCCCCTCAGCTTGTGACCGGCGTTGATGGGTTAGAGCCGCAGATCAAAATTCGCCTGGGCGCCGTAGATGGTGAGAACGGTGGTGGCGGCGCAGTCAATGACGAGGGAGAGCCAAATGGCTTCGTTGTCTTCCAGGAAGGCGGGAGTGGAAAGGGTGACGGTCATCTTGTGGTCTCCGGCGGCCTTGCGCTCTGCGGCTGTGTCGTGGTCAGCGTCACAGGTGACGGTCACGGCTGCGCCTGTAACGGCGGTGCCGGTGGCGGGGAGGGTGACCTTGGACGCTGCAACGGTGGCGAAATCATCCGCGGCGGCGGTGGCGATCTTGTACCAGATATCCACGGATTGGAGCTTGGCGCCTTGCAGGGCCACATCTGCACCTTCGAGGTCAACAGGAATGAGCAGGGTCACGGCCTCGTCTGCGGCGCCCCTGGCTTCGCTGATCACGTTTGAGGCAATGGCGGGGGTCCAGGTGCCGGCTGTTTTGAGAATTTTAGAAGGCGGAATGAACTTGGTGATGTCGGTAACGTTTACGTATCCCATTATGAGAATCCTTTCTTTTACAAAGTGAGCGAATGAGCCAGGCACCGGCCGGAGCCGAAGGCCAGCCGCCAGGCTGGCCGAAGGCTGAACGGGCCCCACGCTGACCGCCCTTTGGGCGGGCAGCAAGAGGGCCAGAGGCCGATGCCTCTGGCATTCGACTGATGCGCCTTGAAGGCGCTTCAGTCTCGCGGCCGGATGCCTGGGGAAAGAGCGGGTTTAGCCTGCCACGTTGGATTTATGCAACGGGCGGAAGTCGTTGACCCAGACGGCCAGATAGTGGCGGACCTTGAGTCGGTGTTCGTCATTCATGAACACAGCCGGGGAGAGCTCATCACCAGCCACATAGATCTCTGGCATGATGCCGAAGCGCTCACCCACAAAGATGGCGGGGGCGATGGCGGGGTCACAGGCTGCGGCCCAGTCGGTGGAGTCGGTCCATTCGGGGACGACCACGGGCACGCCGGATCCCTTCAGGACGTTGTCGTAAACAAAGGTCGCTTCCCGGACAAACTCGCCGGTGAGGATCTCGAAGGCGGTTTTCTGCAGGGCCCTGGGGACCAGACAGAACTTGGGGTTGATGGCCATCTTGGGGCCGGTGCCATAGTGGCCAGCGGCGTTTTTGATCAGCATGGGTTGATTGTAGACGGCCTGGCAAGCCGCATCCCAGGCATCGGTGGCCAGGGCCGTTGTGAGCAGGTTGGCATGGCCGCCGGCGGTGGTGACGGCGGTGGCGTTGAAGAGGGCGCCGGTGTCGGCCATAGTGGGCCCAATGCCGGAATTGGCGGTGAAGATGGCGGCAACCAGCTTGGAGATCTTGCGCAGGCCGGCGCTGGCCAGTTCCCGGGCGTAGGCGGCCAGTTTGCGGGTCTCGTCCCGGTCAATCAGCTCAAGGGTGAGGGGGATGTAACCACCGTACTTGGTGAAGCTGGCGGTTTCGGGGCTGTCGCCGATCTCGATCTCGGTATACTCGGCCCCTTCTGCAATGCTGGGGAGATCTCCCACGGTGCCGACCAGGGTACCGGTGATGTCGTGCAGACTGGAGAAATGTTCCACAGCGGTGATCAACTGCCACCAGTCATAACCGGCCCGACCCAGCATCTCCCAGGTGTTGGTGACGATCTTGTTCAGGGCGTTCTTGACCAGACCGGTGAAATCGGCGGTGGTGGCCAACTGGACTCGGTCGGGGTGGAAGCCGCCGTGAAGTTCGTGATCACCGGTGAGCATGAGGTAGAGTTCCCGGACACCAGAGAGAGCGGGGACCTTTGCGGCTTTGAGGGAGTCATCGCGTGGGATGTTGAAGAGATCGTCCACGGCGGCCTGGAGCTTGTCCTTCTCGTTGAAGGCGGCTGTGATGCGGCCGGGGCCGCTGACGGCCTGGTTTGCGGTCAGCTCAGAGAGCATGTTCCGAGAGTCAGCGATCACCTCCTGTAACTGGCTGGCTTCGAAGACGGCGCCGGCAAATTGCTTGCGGATGCGGTCCTGAATCGGTTTGGGGAGTTTGGACGTGGCCAGGGCAGAATCCAAAAGGTACTCGCACATCTGGACTCGGGTCTTGCGGGCATCATCGAGGGCCTGATCAAGCTGGGCCTGGCGTTGGGTTTCGCCCAGCATTTGGCGCATGGCGGCCTGGTCTTCCTGGAGTTGGGTCAAGACCTGGTCATGGGCTGCCGCGTCCCTGGGCGCGCCGGCGATGTGCCCTCCGGGCTCTTCGCCGGCGTTGGCCGGGGCAGGCAAATTGGGGAATTGCAGTTGTTCTTGGCGGGAAGTATCTTCTGGCATAGGATAACCTTCTTTCTGAATAGTGAGGCCGGAAGCCGCCTGGCTTCGGCATACGCCTGAGGGGGCTTGAGGCCCATTCAGGCTATTTAGCGCCCGGAGGAAAGCGCCGCCTCGGGCTGGATTGTAGACGAGATCAAGGGAAATGACGCGCAGGATTTCTTTTACGCTTTTTTGGTTGGATGTGAAAAGCACGTCAGCCGAAAATCCGATTCTGGGCTTGACTTTGTCTTCCGCAAGGATTTGCTTCCCAAATTCGGTGAGTAGATCACCACCCGGGCCAAAGGCTTTGAGGGTGGCGCGGATACCCTGGGTATCCGGATCCCAAACTGGATCGGAGATCACGCCGGCCACGTCACGAACGGAGCGGGAAAACCAGGCATGGTCCAAAAAGCAATGGACGCCATCCCAAAGACTGAGGGAGTCTTGAAGGACCTGGGCGGAGAACTGCCAGCCGTTGCCGTTGCCTGCTGTGATGCAGATCACTTCAAATTTGCCTGGGGCTTTGACCTGGCCGGTGGTTTGGAATCGGGCTTGGTGTTGGGTGATATAGGGTGTTGGGGCTTCTGTCATACTGTATTCCCTTTCGGTTGGTTAGCCAGGCACGAGCCGGCTTAGGCGGATCGCTCCTGCGCTCCTGCACTGCGCTGATGGGGCCCGATGCCCCTCAGCTTGTGACTGGCTGGTCGGCCCATGCTGAGGCATGGGCTTGGGCAGAATTGGACTGCGTCCAATTCTGCTGATAGAGAAATTGATCAAGGTGAGCATTTTCAATATGATCATAGATTGGTGACGCCTTTCTTGGCTTCGCCGGTTTCGGGGTTGACGGAGTCGGGGTCGGCGGTGGTGGGTTTGATGGGATCTTTTGTGCTGCGCTGATCAACGCCTGAGCCCCTGGCCAGGATCTCGTCCAGGTCCACGCTTTCCCCGGCGAAGCGATAGGCCACGCGGAGAAGTTCCCGCTCGTCAATCAGGCCCATGTCATAGAGACGCTCCAGCATATTGAGAACATTCGTTCCGGCGATGGAGTAGGCCACATTATCCCGGGCGGAGATGTCGGCCCCGGTGAGCTCCAGATCCGAATAACCTTTCACCGACCCATCAAACAGGGCGCGGCGGGAGATGACCACGCGTAGAAGATCAGAGAGCAGCCAGAGGAAAAACTCCTGACGCTGCTCAAAGCGGCGGAAGGTGGGACCGCCGGCCGCCTCGGCGGTGGTGCGGGTGCTGGATTCCGGTTCGGCCAGGAAGTGCAGGGGGACGCCCACGCTGGCGGCAACCATCTTCTTGATGGCCATGCCGTCCTGGTTTGCGTCCAGGGCTTCCAGCTTGGGACTGATGACGCTCCATGTTTCGGTTTCGTCTGTGACCAGAATGGAACCGGGGGTGGGCGGATTGGCGGCAAGCTCGGTTTGACGGGCCTTCCGGGCAACCTCGCTGGTGAATTGGCCAGAGACGATGTATAAAAAAGCGTTCCGGAATCGGTTCAGGCGGACGCGGTCTTCCAGCCAGGCGGAATAACGGGAGAGCCAGATCAGCACGGGGGCCAGATCGGACTCGCCCCATTGGGCCCCGGCGGGCCGGTTGATGGCGTAGTGGAGCATAACGGGCGGGAACCGGCCGGAAGAATCGGGGGCATCGGTGAGGGGATCGTATGCCTGGTAGGTAACGGCTTTGAGGGAGTCGGGATCGGCTTTGGTTTGGAATGATGTAGGCTGTTCAATGTCATTGGGGGCGTGGTTGATTTTGTCAATATTGCTGGCGGGAATGGCGCGAATGTAGGACATGCCGGCCTGGTCTGTGCTGATCAGGATAAAGAGATTCCCGGTGCGGGTGAGTTCGTCACACAGCTCAATGATGCGGGAATCCATCCGATTGAGGCGGTGATTCCAGAACTGGCCAATGAAGGCGCGGGTGGACTCGTGATCACACTTGATATCCAGGCCGCCGCCAACCACATACTGGCTGGTGAGCTCCACAATGCGGCGGGCAAGGGGGTTGGAACGCCAGGCGGTCAGACATTGATCCAGAGTGTCTTCCCGGTCGTATTCGTAGCGGTCCCGGTCGGTTTCATCATAACGGCGGGTGCCGACCAGGAAAGAATTGGCATCCTCGGCAACTGAGAGCGTTTCCCTTACGGTTTTCTCCACAACTGGGGAGAAAATCCGGGATAAAAAATTTTCCAGGGCATTTGGCATGGGGTCAAACCCTTTCGGTCGGAAGCCAGGCACGAGCCGAGCCGCAAGGACGCCAGAGTACGGGCCTCTTGGCCCTTTACATGCCACTGATGCGACTTGAGGTCGCTCAGTGGCAGGGCGGCCGGCGGCGATGGGCCCCGGGCTGACCGCCCCCTGGGCGG
>DAOTUG010000039.1:0-25060 GCA_034437335.1 Anaerolineaceae bacterium | reverse complement strand
GTCAATTCCGTGGTCGGGCTGCAACCGCCGCTTTCAGAAGGCGGGGCAAAATCCAGGGCTGCCCAGGGCGCCAGATTACCCCAGGCTGTGTGGGGACCACCCGTGAAGGCCCAGGTGGTGTCATTTTCATAGGGCAGGGTCATCTCAGGCTGCTTCAATGATCCGGGAATGTGCGGCTCAAGGGTCCAGGGGTCGCCGAAAAGCCGGGCATAGGTGGCGAAGAAACCATCCGGGCCGATGGCGTGGTGAAAAGCCTCAGCATCCAGAGCCTGGGAGAAAAAATGTTGCAGGGCCACCGTGGCTGCGTTCTGCCAGGGATCCGGCCGGACAAGAGAACCATCCGCCAGTTCGATTTCGATCAGGCTGCCTTCCCGCCAGCGATAGTACCCGTCATTAAGGAGGTTGGCAGCATAGGAAAGCTGTAAATACATCCCCACCCAGTAGTCCGATTCCAGACCCAGCAGGTTCTTCTCCTCTGAAGAATCCAGCGCGGGCAGGGAAAAACACCCCGCCTGATATTCCAGAAGGGCCAGCAGGAGTTTCGGACTGATGGAATAGGACACGGCCACATAGTCTATGATTTCCCCGGCAGTCCGGGTGCCTTTGAAGGCCCAGGCCTCATAGGATCGCAGCCAACCCTGATGTTGCCAGATGAAGGCCTGGGAGTTGAATTCTCCCACAGCCGGGCCATTCACATAGGCCGCATCCGGCAGGATCTGGTAGGGAGTGCCCCAAAGGGGACGATAATAAATCGGGATCTCCATCGGCATCCCGGGGGGCATGGTGGTGGCATCCTCTGGGATGATCGGATTGGCACTGCGAATGGCCATTTCTGTGGTGTTGAAACGGGCCGCCAGCCCGGGCAGAGTGTCCCCGGTTTGGGCCACATACGCCACCAACTCGCCAGGCGCATAGGCCGGACGGGTAGGATACGGCGTGATCTCCGGCAGCGGCGTCACCTCCGGGGTGGCCGTTGGCAGGATCATTGTCGGCTGCAGGGACGGCGAACAGGCCGTCACAAACAGCAACAATAGGATGAAAATAGAAAATCGGTAAAAAAATTTTTGACTCATAGGGTTTTGGGGGACTGCCGATCCATCGAAGACGCCATCTTGCGCATTATCAACAATCTGGCATCCCATACTCTACACAACGCGATACAAAGCATACTCCCTTGGGCCCAAAATGTCCAGATTTCGCCCAAAAAGTTTATATTCCCCTCATCTTAAAGGCCAGAAACCCCATCAGAAGGACAGCGCGTCATTCCTCCCGTTGAATCTGGGTCTCAAAGGTGCCGGTTGTTTTGGCATAGATGATATCTGAATCCCGGATCAGCCATCCGTCATACGCCTTGATCCCTGCTTTGGCTTGCCATCCGCTGAGGACAAAGGGCAAAGGCCCATCCGCAGGGACCCATTCCCCATTGTATCTGCGGACCATGTGAATGTGGGTTCCGGTGGCCCGGCCGCCTTCACAGGAAGGATGTCCAATCCGATCTCCGATGTCCACCCAGGTCCCGGCCTCGATCCGGTCTTTGGTGGCAATGTGTAGGTAGAGTAGATTCCATCCAGTTTGTTCGGACCCGTCGCCATCCTGATCAATCACCACGACCCCATTTCCTGAGCGCACAACCAGGCCGGACATGGAAGCCACCACCCAGGCATTGGATTCATGGCAGCCCGTTTCATCGGTTCCCGGGGCGAAATCCAGAGCAGCCCACACATCCGCCACACCCCAGGCTGCGTGAGGGCCGCCCGTGAAGGCCCAGGGATGACCAATCTCAAACGGCAGGATCATCTCCGGCTGCTCAGTGTCCACAGGAATCAGAGGTTCGTAAGCCAGGGCCCGGATCCAGGGATTGCCAAACATGCCCTCATAGAGCTCAAAAAAGCCGCCTTCTTCGCCATATAAATACAGGGCCCATTTCTCAAATCCATAAATCCCGGCGTAGGCCGTCATCAACCCCACAGTGCCAGCGTTCAACTGTGGGGCCAGACGCACGGTGCGCCCGTCCTCGAATGTCAACACCAGCAAGCGGCCCTCCCGCCAGCCGTAATAGCCATCCAGAAGTTTGCTGGCAAACCAGGCGCATTGCAGATACAGACCTTTTTTCATGCGGTTGACATACCCCATGGGATATTCCACATGCACGTCGTCCTTGGGTTGGCCATACACCCACCCAGACTGACCTTCCAGGGCAGCCAATAGCAGCCGGGGGTTGATGGAATAATCCAGAGCCACCCGGGCGATGATCTCCGCCCCTGTGGTGTTTCCGGATGCCAGGAGATATTCAGAATAGTCTGCCAGGTAGCCCCCGGCTTCCTCCACAAAAGCCAGAATGTCAAAATCCAACGCGGCGGGAGAGAATATCGCTTCGCTGTCCGGCAGCAGTTTGATGCCGGAGCTCGTCTCAGACAGACGGTTCGGAAGGATCAGAAGCTGGCCCGGGGGCAGAAGTCCTGTGGTGGTGATCGGATCTGGGGAGGTGATCTCATCAATATCCACCCCAAACCGCAGACTGACCACAGGCAGGCTGTCCCCGCCGTTGACATAATACAGGATATGGGTGTCCTGGCTGGGAGGCACAATCTGGGCCTGAGTCGGCAGGCCCACCGTGGGGGTCTCGGAAGGTTGGGGGGGCTGCGCAGTGGGAGTGCCGTAAGGAGGCATTTCGCGGGTTGCCTCTGGCGCCGTAGCGCTTGGGGTTGCCGCGGAGAGACTCACATCCGGCGCCAACACCGGATAGGCCAGGCTGCCGCACACCACCACGGAGAGGATCAGGGCAACCAACAGCAGAACCAGGGCCCGTCTGACCCGGCGGCGGTAATGCCGGCGCCTAGCGCTTGATGGCGTTGATTGACGAACGCCCATTCCAAGCCTCCACGGTTCTACCGTCCTTAATCAGATACCCATCATAAGCTACCCCGTATCCCGACGCCGTCCATCCATCCATCACAAAGGGCAGCGCGCCGTCTGCGGCAATCCATTCTCCGTTGTATCGCCGGGCAATGTGGACGTGAGTCCCGGTTGAATACCCGCCCTCACAAGAGGGATGGCCGATGGGGTCCCCCGCTTCCAAATAGTTCCCAACAGCAACCCGATCCGCCGTGGCGATGTGCATATACAGGATGGACCAACCGGTCTGCATGAGCCCATCCCCATCCAGATCCTGGATCACGGCTCCATGATCAGAATAAACAATCAGTCCCGGCGCTGAGGCGACCACCCAGGCAGGGCTGGGAACACAACCCCGCGCCTCTCCGGGTGGAGCAAAATCCAGGGCAGCCCAGGCTGATCCGGTGTCCCACCCGCCATGAGGTCCCCCGGTGAAGGCCCAAACAGCGCCCTCTTCAAAGGGAAGCTGCAGGCCCGGTTGGACCAAATCCGCCGGGAGCATCGGTTCAAAACTGTAGTCAAAGGGATATCCAAACAGGTCCAGATACACGGCAAAGACCCCATTTTCCGAGACTGCCATGTCCCAATCCGCGCCCCCGTAAAGTTTACTCATCAGATGATGAACCCCTGCCGTGCCCGCGTTCAGGGTCGGATCCACCTGCACAACCCGACCGTCCGTCAGAGTCCATATCCCAAGGCCATTAATTTTCCACAGATAATAGCCCTTATTCAGGTTGTTAGCCGCGAAGGACAATTGTTTGTACAAACCGGTCCGCCAGATATCAAAATAGCCCATCGGGTAGTCCAGACTCCACCCCTCGGGTCGGGTCGAGAGAACCCACCCACTCTGATATTCCAGAACAGCCAGCAAAAGCCGGGGGTTAACCGAGTATTCAAGGGCCACTCGCTCCACGATCTGAATCCCACTGAGGGTCTTCCCGTCCACATCCTCCGTATAGGAAACCAGATATCCACCCTTCTGGAGGAGAAAGGTTTCCACATCAAAAGCAGCATTTGAGGGACTGTTGACCAATTCTGAATCAGGGATGAGCTTGAAACCCAAAGCAACTGCATCCACATCCGGCGGAGGGATCAACAGCGTCTGCCCGACCGCGATCTGATCCGGATTTATCAGGTTGTTTGCGGCCATGATCTGGTCAATGGTGACCTGATAGCGCTGCGCAATTTTGCCCAGGGTGTCCCCTACCTGGACAATGTATTCCTGGGCATCGCTGCGCTGTGTGGGTACAGGCGCCGGCGGATTGGGTGTGGGGGTCAGGAGGGGGTCCTCCGGATCCCGGGTGGCCGGCATGAAGGGTGTGCGGGTGGCTGTGCCAGAAATCTCCACCACGTCCTGCTCTGAAGCAGGCGCCTGATATGGGTTGGCATCTGGCGCGGGTTGATAACAGCCGCTTAAAAGCCAGGCTGCAATCCCTGCAATCGCCAAAATCCGCAACATCTTCATCACTGCCGCTCACCCATCCTGTGATTCGCAAAACAAAGCATAATATCTCAGTTCCTGCTCCCGGACGGCCTCGGCCTGGGCGCTGGCGGCTTCCCCAATCGCCGCTGCGTGTTCCAGAGCATACACAGCGCCCATGGACCAGTATCTCGGTAGAACAAAAAGAGGATTGCCGCCAGTCTGTTCCACATCCCCGAGTGGAATCCAGTTGAACAACAAAGGGCCCCGGGAAAAAGCGGTGAAGCCCAGCCGGTATCCCGCTTCCTTTGCCATTCCAATCGCTTCGGCCGTGAAATTCCCCCCGGGCCACATCATCGCCAGGGGCGTGGTCCCAAAATGTTCGGGGATCACCTCCAGAGGCGCGTAAATCTCCTCTTGCACGTCTTCCAGCGGCGTGAAATCCTGAATGTAGATGTGATCATGGCCGTGAGACTGGACATCCAACCGCCCGGACTCCGCCAGTCTCTCCATCTGCTGCCATACCGAATCATTGGTGGCGTCCGTTGTCGGCCAGGCCAAAGTCAGAGTCCAGTCATTTTCTTCCAGGTAGGGCATGAAGAGCTCCGGGGTTGCCGGGCGTCGGTCATCCAGTATCATGATCATAGACTTTTCGGGGATTCTTGCATTCTCATATAGAAAACCTGCCAGCTGTTCGGTGGTGACGGTTTCGAAACCCATCTCGTTGGCCGTGATCATAAAATGGTCAAAATATGCCTGGGTAATATCCTCATTCTTGGTGACTTCCCGATGGGGCGGCAAGATCGAGTGGAACATGATGGGTACAACAACCGTGCCAGGGCTGCTCTTATCCTCTCCCCACCGCAGAGCCAGAAAGTCGCAGGTGTTTTCGATGTAGGACGCGGGTGTCACCCCTGGCAACAGCGCATCGGTTTCAAAACGCTCCAGCGGCCACGATGTGGGGGTGATTGTGGGGGTATTCGGGATCGGAGTCTGCGTTGCCGTGGGAAGCGCTGTTTGCGTGACGGTGACGCTTGGGGTGAGGCTGGGTGATGTTGTGCGGGTAGCGGAGGCCACCACGGCGGCAGTCCCGGTTGGCGTCGGAGCCGATTGGGGGACGCAGGCTGTCATAATCAGGAGAATACCGGTAATAAGAAATAGGGTTTTCAGTGGAAACCTCATAGGCGCAATTCTTCTCGAAAAATGATCCACCTGATTATACCGAAAGTTCAATCCGATTGGTTAATCAACCCCGGTAAAAGACATTTTCCGCGCTATTCCGCCATCCGCAGCAAATCAGCCCTCAAAATGGTAAGCGGCTATCAATTCCATGCGCCTTGAAGATATCATGGTAAAATTTTATGTGAGTGAATGAATTTTGCTTTTTGTTTTTTCACGGGAATCCAGTAATATTAATCATAACAACAACGAAACACCCGCAAACCAAGGGAGCGAAGAAGATGAAAAAATTTGTTTGGCCTCTGCTAGTGATTTTCTTCTTAATAGGCGGTCTCGTAGCAATCCTCATCGGCCAGGTGGTCTTACCACCAGAACCCCCTGTCGAACCGGTGGAAGCTATCAGTGAAAAATGGGACGGCTCCGGCCATGCCGATGCGGAATCCGAGTCCTTTATCCATTGGGATGAGGACGACCCGCCCCTGATCCCCGAAAGCTGCGCCAAGTGCCACAGCGCTCACGGGTACCTGGACTATCTGGGCGAAGATGGCAGCGAAGCTGGCAGCGTGGACGCTGCCGCAGCCGTCGGCACGGTGGTGAGCTGCTATGTCTGCCATAACCCCACTGCCCAAACCAAGGACGCAGCCGTGTTTCCCTCCGGGGCCACCATGGACGGCCTGGGGCAGAGCGCAAACTGCGCCGAATGCCACCAGGGCACCCGCTTCAGCGGGGATGTTGACAACGCCGTGGGCGACCTGCCGGAAGATGAGGTCAACACTGACCTTGGATTTGTCAATGTCCACTATAAAATTGGCGGGGCAGTGCGTTTTGGCACCGAGGTGCAGGTTGGCTATGAATATCCCAGCCAATCCTATCTCGGCTACTACCCCCATGTGGAAGACTATCAGGACTGCACCGATTGCCACGATGCCCACAGCCTCCTGGTCACCCCCAGCGAATGCGCCGCCTGTCACCCGGTTGTCAGCGGTTTTGAAGACCTGCGCAGTATCCGCATGGAAGACACCCTAGACTACGATGGCGATGGCAATACGGATGAAGGTGTCCACGGAGAAATCGTGACTCTCCACGAGATGCTTTATGCCTCCATGCAGCAGTACGCCAATGAGGTCATCGGTGAACCCATCATCTACGCGGATGCTTTCCCATATTTCTTCTATGACACCAACGGCAACGGCGAAGTGGACGAGGGCGAAGCCAATTTTGGCAACCAGTACAAGAGCTGGACGCCCAGACTTCTGAAAGCGGCCTACAACTATCAGGTCATTGCCAAGGACCCCGGCGGCTTCATGCACAACGCCGATTATTTGATCCAGTTGCTCCACGACAGCATCATGGACCTCGGCCAGATGGTCAACCTGGACACCGGGGGCATTTTACGACCGGAATAACACGACCAATCAAATACTGAGAAGTTAAAAAGACGCCCGGAAATCGGGCGTCTTTCTTTATTATTGATCAGGGCGATCAGAAAATAATGCCCAGCAAGCGAATGGCCTTCCCTGAGGGCAGCCTTCCCGGCCGGATCGCCTTTTCTTTCAGTGTGAGCTGCCCGTCGGTCACACTAGAGGAGCCCAGCCTGCAGCGCACCGAACAGAAGAGCCAGGCCCAGGCAAAGAATGACCGTGATGATCAAAAACAAACGCTGCAAAATGTGTTGGATATCCATCTGATGTCTCCTCTCAGGCCATCTCGTATTGTTCAGAGAAAATATTGGTTGCAGGAACGTCCAGTTCTTTCATGCATTCTTCAACCGCCTCAATCATCGGCAGAGGACCGCACAGGAAGAAGGTCCAATCCTTGTAATCTTTGGGTAAGTGCCGGCGCAGGATGTCAGTGGTGATAAAGCCCCGTTCACCCTGCCAATCCTCCGGGGGTCGTTCCAGGACATGAATCAGATCCAAATGCAAGGACTCTTCCAATTCTTCCAATTCTTCCCGGAAGATCACCGTTTCCCAGGTGGGATTGCCATAGAAGAAAACCACCGGAGACTGACAGTTCCTGGCATTCATCGTCCTGAGCATGCTCATCACCGGTGCGGATCCGATCCCACCGGCGATGAAAACGATCTTGCTGCAATCATGCTCATCTATGCTGAACGTCCCATAAGATCCATCCACATATACGGTATCCCCAGGCTTCAGGGTGTTGATGGTGTTGGTGAAATCGCCCAGCTCCTTGATAGTGAAACCGAAAACCTGATCCTCGCGATCGGCATTGGTTGAGAAGGAGAAGGGATTTTCACGAAAAATGAAGGGCGATTCCGTGGTGATCCACGCGAACTGTCCCGCTTCAAAATCCAGCCCATCGTGGCCCTCGGGTTTAAGGTACAGAGACCAGCACTGACCGCGCTCTTCGTCCAGACGCACAACGGAATAGGGCCGCTTCAACATAATATAGGGACGCACAACCCGGATATACAGCAGGATGGCAACCCAGATTCCGGTCAATGTCAACCAGATGACCTTCTGGTAGGTCAGGGACATATAATAATTCACTTTGAACATGTGATAGAGCCCCAAACCAATGGCGAGGAAGGCCAGCGCGTCATGAATCCAGCGCCAGATGTCATATTTCAGTTTCATCACCTCTCGCCAGATAGATGTGATCACCAGAATCAGCATCGCCACCACTGAGATCACCGCCGCTCTGGCCCGCCAGGGAGCTTCAATCAGATTCAAGAGCCGGAGGGTTTCCGGATTATTGATGAACAACAAGGCTGGATGAAGCAAAGAAAGAATGAAGGTCAAAATTGAAAGACCATGGTGAAAGGTATAGAGGGTGTCCATGGGAAAAGCCCGGGTGAAGAATTTCAGGCGCGAGGTGGGAATTGTCTGCAATCCCAGCAGGGCCATTGTCAGGAATCCCAGAGCCACGGAGACTTCCCGCAGGAACTCCCTGCCATCCGGCCGTGGAAAGAGAATCAGGAGCACCAGAGGCAGAAATATCATCAAAAAATACAGAATTATCCAGAAAATGGTTTGAGACTTCTTCTTCAAGGTTCACACCCTTTCGATTTTTGTTTTCCCAGAATGAATAAGGGCTTTCTGAAACTAATTCTACCTGAAAACTGCAAAAGGGCTAACTCCAGGACAGCCCACCATCGCAAAAAAACCGGATTCTGAGGTTGGCGCATGTTTGTCAACCATCAGGATTATTCCACCGGTCTCGGGTATTGGAAAGACCGAGGCTGTGGTTTTCCATAGCAACCACGGAACCACACTGCAGGTCATGAACCGCAGGCAAGCCCCAGCAGCCAACCTGATTCCAGAGCAATTTCCGGTTTGATGTTGACAAAATAAGATTTTTGGATAAAATAAAAACCTATGCCGAAGTGGCGGAACTGGCAGACGCGCTACGTTCAGGGCGTAGTGAGCCTTGGGCTCATGAGGGTTCGACTCCCTCCTTCGGCACTCACCCCCGGCGAAAACCGCCGGGGGTTTTGTTTCTTTGCTATCCGGAATGGTACAATTACTGCACCATTGATCCTGCACACTCACCGGACACAGGCATGTGATGAAAAAAATCCTTACAGATAAACGTGTCATCGTGGTCGCTGGGGTCATCATCCTGATCCTATTATTGATGGATTTCAACCAGCGCATGGTGCTCCTCCTCAAACTGCGCGGACAGGAAGAACAGCTTGCCACAGAATATGCTCAGTTACAGGCCACCCAACTCGCCCTGCAAACGGAAATCGCGTATGCGGATTCTGATGAGGCCGTGGAACGGTGGGCCCGGGAACAGGCAGGGATGATCCAGGAAGGGGACACCCCCATCATCCTCCTGCCCCCGGAGGGCATCACACCCACATCCCCCGTGCCTCAACCCACACAGGCCGAACCCATCGAAAACTGGGAAGTCTGGCAGGAGCTCTTCTTTGGCGACTGAACCCCAGGCTGCAACCACAGGCCCTATCATCTTTTCGCATTATCAGGTGCAATCCCTGCTGGACGAAGACGCACCGGAGGTTCAATTGATCTCCCCGGATCTGGGACTTTCCTCCATTGAGATAACACAGCATCCCCGGGGCTGGCAGCTCCCTACCGGGGATGTCCTCACCCAGGACCAGATTGAAGAAATCCTTCACGACAAAAACAGTTGTTTTGTGTTCCGAAACGGTCAGGCCCTTAAGGTGGAAGCCTTTTCAGATTTCACCAACCGCTATTACAGTCTCATGCCGACTCGACGCGCCCCGACCCTGCTTGTCTCCGGAATTCCCATGCACCGCATCAAAGAAACCGACCCGGTGGCGGACACTCGCCGGAAGATCCAGGCCCTCGGCAAACCCTACGGGCTGATTCTGGATACAACCACCGGTCTGGGATATACAGCGATCTCGGCGGCCAGAACCGCCACCCGGGTGATCACCATCGAACTGAACCCCACGGTGCACGCCATTGCCCGACTCAATCCCTGGTCCAGAGAGTTGTTCATCAACCCCATTATCAACAAGCTGATCGGGGACAGCTTTTTCCTGACCAAGGGATTTCCCAACGAGACTTTTAACGCCATCATCCACGACCCCCCAACCTTCAATCTGGCCGGGGAACTATATTCCCAGGAAATTTACCGTACCTTCTACCGAATTCTGAAGCCCAAAGGACGGCTCTTCCATTACATCGGCAATCCAGAGAGCAAAACCGGGGCCACCGTGGGCCGCGGTGTGGTTGACCGCCTGCAGCAGGCCGGTTTCACCGTCCACCCCAGAGGCCGCGCCTTTGGGGTCCAGGCCCGAAAACAAAGCTGAAGATTTCACCAATGAACGCTCCCACAACACACAAACACCACAAAGGGAAAATTGCCGTTCTGGGGGGATCCTCCCCGGTTCCGGATAGCGCGCCCTATCAAGCTGCCTGCCAGGTTGGGCGCCGGCTGGCAGAATCCGGGTGGACCGTCATCTCCGGCGGCTATATCGGCAGCATGGAAGCTATCTCCCGGGGCGCCTGTGAGGCCGGCGGACACGTCATCGGGTTCAAATGTAAGGAAGTGGAAGCCTGGAAAGACGTACAACCCAACCCCTGGGCCAAAGAGATCTGGCCATGTGACACCATGCTGGACCTGTTTCTGATCCTGATTCGCCGGGGAGATGCTATCCTTGTCCTGGACGGCGGCGTCGGCACCCTGGTGGAGGTGTCTCTGGCGTGGAATCAACGGATCATCCGGGCAATCGAACCCAAGCCCCTCATCCTGGTGGGAGAACGATGGCAGACTGCCATCACCACCTTTTGTCAGGAATTTGAGGATTTCATCCCGGAGGCCTATCTGGAATTCCTCCATTTCGCTCCGAATACCGACACCGCACTGTCCCTGCTGTCCTCTCTCCTACCCTGAACCCCCAATCGGAACAACCTCAAGGTTTGGTTCCCGGCCCGCGAGGCTGCTTTGGGGTTGGGTCGGTTATCATGTATAATTTTGACATTATGGAAATCAAAGACCTGACGCTGGCAATGGAACGCTTTGTCCGGGAGAAAGGCTGGTTTGGGCCGGAAAGCTCCCGGCCCCAGACGGCCAGGAACCTGGCCGTTTCCCTGTCCATTGAAGCTGCTGAGATCCTGGAATTATTCCAGTGGAATGAGAAACCTCCGGACCCTAATTCGCTGGCCAGCGAATGCGCGGATGTTGCGCTTTATCTCCTGCAACTGGCCAGCGTTTCTAACATTGACCTTGAAACTGCGATCCTGGAAAAACTGGCGCTCAACCGGAATCGGAAATGGGATTCAGACACAGCCAAGAAAAAGGAAGCGTGAACCGTATGAAAATTTCAGTGTTCGGCGGCTCCAGCCCCAAACCAGGCAGCACCGCCTATCAGCAAGCCTACCAGCTTGGCCACAGCCTGGGCGTAGCCGGGGCCACTGTCCTCACCGGCGGATATATCGGCACCATGGAAGCAGTCTCCAAAGGGGCCCATGCCGGGGGCGGCCATGTCATCGGCGTCACCGCAGAGGAAATTGAGGCCTGGCGGCCGATCAAACCCAATCCATGGATTGCGGAAGAATGGCGCTGCAAGACCATGCGGGAACGGCTCCACAAACTGGTTGAACAATGCGATGCAGCCATTGCCCTTCCCGGCGGCGTGGGCACCCTCACAGAGATCAGCCTGACCTGGAATCAGATCATTGTGAACGCCATCCCCCCAAAACCCCTCATCCTGTTGGGGAAACCCTGGCACCGGATCATGGAAACCTTTTTCACTGAGCTGGGCGAATATGTTCCGATTGAATCCCGGGAATATCTGGGCTTTGCTCCGGATCCCAACGGCGTCATGGATCTGCTGAAGTCCCTATCCATTGTATAAAATCTATCCACCCATCATCATCAAAAAGAAAATGGAAACCCTATGGACGAAAAGAAAATAACCCCCAAATCTGAAAATTATTCCGAATGGTACAACCAGCTTGTGCAACGGGCAGAACTGGCAGATTATGCCCCTGTCCGCGGCTGCATGGTGGTTCGCCCTTATGGCTGGGCCCTGTGGGAAAATATCCAGGACGCCCTGGACACGCGGTTCAAGGCCACAGGCCATGTCAATGCAGCCTTCCCACTGTTCATCCCCATGTCCTTCCTGGAAAAAGAAAAGGAACACGTGGAAGGCTTTTCGCCGGAACTGGCGGTGGTGACCATCGGCGGCGGCGCAGAACTGGAAGAACCCCTGATCGTTCGTCCCACATCGGAGACCATCATCGGCTATATGTATGCCAAGTGGATCCAATCCTACCGGGACCTGCCCGTGCTGATCAACCAGTGGGGCAATGTCGTGCGCTGGGAAATGCGCACCCGGCTCTTCCTGCGCACCCTCGAATTCTACTGGCAGGAAGGGCACACAGCCCATGCCACATCCGAGGAGGCTGAAGACGAAACCCGGCAGATGCTGGATATCTACACTGACTTTGCCCGCAATGAAGCCGCTGTGCCTGTGATCCCCGGAAGGAAAAGCGAGAGCGAGAAATTCGCCGGAGCGGTCCGCTCCTATACCATCGAGGCCATGATGGGCGACACCCGGGCCCTGCAAGCTGGCACCAGCCACAATCTGGGACAGAATTTTGCCAAAGCATTCGACATTCAATATCTGGATGAGAACAACACCCTGCAATACTGCTGGACCACCTCCTGGGGCCTCTCAACCCGGTTCATTGGCGCCATCATCATGACCCACGGCGATGACCAGGGCCTGATCCTGCCCCCAAGGCTGGCGCCTATCCAGGTTGTCATTGTTCCCATCTTCCGCAGCGAAGAAGAGCAGGAAAAGGTAATGGCAGTTGTCAACCAGGTGCGGGATGCCCTGGCCGACGTTCGGGTGGAAGTGGATGACCGGACGGAGGTTACCCCCGGATTCAAGTTTAACCACTGGGAAATGCGCGGCGTACCCCTCCGACTGGAAATTGGCCCCAAGGACGTGGCTAAGAACAGCGTGGCCCTTGCCAGACGCGATATCCCAGGGCGGGATGGAAAATCCTTCGTTCCTCAGGAAGGCATTGCCGAAACCGTTGCGGACATGCTGGAAACGATCCAGAACAACCTCCTGATCAAGGCCACAAAATTCCGGGATGACAACATTTATGAACCCGAGGACTACGAAGATTTCAAGAAAATCATTGACAGGGGCGGATGGTGTCACGTCTGGTGGAAACCGGATGCAGAAAACGAAGCCAGAATCAAAGAGGAAACTAAAGCCACCCTCCGCTGCATCCCCCTGGACCAGCCCGGCGGCACCGGAAAATGCATCTACAGCGGGGAAGAGGCTACGGAAAAAGCCTATTTCGCCCGAGCTTATTAACCCACTGAAAATCATCCGGGGGGTGCGGCCGCACCCCCCGGGAGGGTACCCATAATCCCATGCCGGCTGTAAATCCAACCCGTCTCAGGTTTCAAATCGCCAGGGTGATGGAACACTTTGATGACCCGCCCCGGTTTCATCGGGAACTGCAGGATGTGTTCAGCCGCTATGCCAACCGCGCGTTGCGAGTGGGCGAACAAACGCAGCGCAAAACCCTCATGCCCACCTATCAATTACCCCATCCGGTCCTCCGCCAACTGCACCTTGAGCTCAAACCCCGCGTGCAGGAGGATCCCACCAGGGCATTGAATCTGGCGGACGTGCTCTGGAAAAATAAGACCTTTGAGGTGAAACAAACTGCTATTTTCATCCTGCGGATGCTTCCCCTGCAGTCGCCGGATCAACTCCTGGAGCGAATTCACACCTGGCTGACCCCTGATCTGGACCAGACCCTCAGCAGCGAACTTCTCTCAATGGGAACCTTACAGCTCCATGAGGCGTTTCCCGGAGCCTGGGAAAGGTTGACAAAATCCTTGTTGGAAAATGACAATCCGGGTCTTGTGAATCTGGGATTGCGGGGTCTGGGGGCCGGGCTGGATCACCCCAGCTTCACAAACCTGCCAGCGATCTTTCGATTGATTGGCCCCTTTATCCAGGACCCCGAAGAGAGCCATACACACGCCTTAATCCAGGTGATCCAGGCCCTGGCAAAGCGCTCCCCGACGGAAACAGGTTTTTTTCTGCAGCAGTCCCTTTCCATCAGCGAATCCCCCAGAACCCAATCCCTGGTCAAACGCTGTCTGCCCTTTTTCCCTGATGGGATTCGGGAGAACCTTCAAAAAACCCTGCGCAAGAAAAAATGAGAAACCCTGAAAGGATTACATCTCTGGAATGTTGAGCTGACCTGTGGGGGTCACCTGGGCGGTTTCGCCCCCATCCGGATTCCGCCAGACGCTGTGCCCATCGCCCCAAATTTCCGCCAGTTGAAAGCGCTCCAACCCATGCCGCACCAAGACCTCTGCTGCCCGCCGGATTCCTTGATACCCTTCCCCCCTCGGAAGGCGGAGATCATGGATCTGCCAGGCTGGCAGCCCAATCACATCATCCAGGGACAATCCCGAACCAAAATCTTGTGCCTGCACGGACGCTCCGATCCTGTTTAATCCGTGTTAAAAAACCCCGGATGAAAGCAGGTTCCATCCGGGGGGCATCTGCTTGTCTCGCAACGTTCTACGGTTCGCGGACAACAAAATTATCAAAGCGAATGTCAACCCCGCCAGTGTCAAAGGTGCCTGCCAGCAGGCCCACATCCCCCGCTGTAAATTCCGTATCCTGGACGGATGCCAGTTGGGTGCCGTTGGCATATAGGGTGATGGTATCCCCAACACAGGTCAGACGAATCGTGTTCGTGGCGCTGCCCTGGTTGATGGCATCTGAATAATCAAAATATTCACCGCTCAGCCGTTCGTAGCCCTCAGGGGTCATCTTCTGGATCACATAGTACCCATCGCTGGCGACGAGGCCCATATAAAAGGATTCATCGGTTTCTGCACGGCAGATCACACCGAAGTTGTTATCATCGGGGCCGGCCTCTTTGCGTGCCTCAACGGTGATATCCACATTGGCATAATCTTTGTACGGAAACGCCCAGACATCATACTGAACCTCCTCCACACGGATCCGATATTCGTCATTGATGTAATCTGTGGTCCCGATTTCATCCGAATAGACGTCCCATCCAGAGTTATCATTAGAGAAGTCATCCCGAAACAGAACGCCTTCTTCTTGTCCCCCATTTGAGATGGAACAGGCCAGGGTTGCCAGCAACAAGACCAGCAAGGCGGCAATCACATGTTTCTTCATCTTCAAGTCTCCTTTATTATCTACTCATTTGTGATATGATACTCATTATACATGAAAGCACAAAACGGTCCGCACGATCACATAGCTGGCATCATTCCATCTGATGATACCGCATTTTGGACGCATTCCTGACCAAAAAAAACTAATTGCAGAACTGCCCACCGCCGCACCTGTGTCCTCCCCGGGCTTCCAGTCCGGCCCCATGCATACTTACTGGTGAAACCAAACGACTTAACCACTGTATTGAACTGATGACTCTGAGAAATCAACCCAAAGAAAAACTAATTCTGACCTTGTTCCTCACGGCCTATTTGGTCGTTGCTATTTTTGTTCTGGTCGCCGCCCCCATCCTGGCCACACGCTGGTTAAGCACGCCCTTCCCCGGCGGCTTCCTGACCTATAATTTGCGTTTCTTCGCCTTCAACCGTTTGGTCGCCAGAGATCCCTGGTCTCTTATGGGGTTTAACCTGGGATTGGAGGACCAATTAATCGCCCTGGAAGAAGAGAAGGTCCATTCCCTGCCGGAGGTGTTCTCAGTCCTCAACGCCCATGAACCCGGGAACAGAATCTCCCTTCTGGTCTTTTCACCCCAAGAGGGATTACAGACCTTCGAGATCGCCCTGAAGGAATTTTCCATCCTGGATCAACTTCTTTATTGTCAAATTCCGCTGGTAGCCGCCGCCATTTGTTTTTTCGCCGGTTTGTGGGTTTTCAGATCGCAGCGCAGTAATCCGGCAGCCAACGCCCTGATCCTATTGCTGATCAGCGCTGCCATCCTGCTGGCATCCCTGTTTGATTTCTTCACCACCCAGAAACTGATCCCCTTATTGTTTGTCGGCCTGGGACTGTCTTCCGCAGCCACCTTTCAGTTGGCAATGGTCCTGCCCAGACATAATCGCTTCAGCGAAAAATTTTCCTGGCTGGCCTTTCTGGCCTACCCCCACAATCTCGTCTTGATCGGATGGGCGCTTTTTCAACGCTTCATGGCGCCGGAGACAACACAGTATCTGCTGTCCATCCGACTGCTGATGATATCCCTGGGGGTCAGCCTGTTCGCAGCCACCCTCATTTTCACCATTCTGAGCATCCGCACCCGATCGCCCCTGATCAAAGGGCAATCGGAGGTTTTGCTGATCACCGTCACATCCGCCATCCTGCCCCTCGCGGCCCATCTCATTGTAGACCTTCTCCAGGGAACCCTCAACCAGATCAACCCACTGCTGCTGGTCCCCCTGACCCTCTTCCCCATCAGCGCAGCGATCATATTGCTGCGTTTCAACCTGCCCCAATCAAATAAACTTCTACGCCAAATGGTGTTTTATATCCTGGGGCTGCTTCTCTTTGCCGGCTGCTATACCCTGGCTTTCAATATTCTGAACCAGGTTCTCAATACCCCAATCGCCCCCGGAAATCCCTGGCTCATCGGAAGCATCATCTTTCTGATCGTCTTCACCCTGGAGCCGATCCGGCAGAGGCTGCGAAACACCCTCTCTCCCCTGAGGGACCGCCAACCTGAAACCGTCCAGGCCAATGCCATGGCCTATGCATCCGCTCTAACAACAACCAATGACAAACAAGCGGGGGTCAATTTGCTGCATGACGCCATCACGGAAAGCTTCAACCCGGAGCAAGTGCACATTTTTCTTTACCATCCGGAAATGCCCGCCTATGTGGCAGAACGGGAGATCAATCCCGCCAAGGATTCGCCCTTCATCTACGACAAAGAATCCTCCCTGGTCACCACCCTGGAAAAACGCAAAGAATCCCTCTACATTGATCAGGGCAGCGCAATCCCCTCAGGACTGGAAGCGGAAAAGGAAAAAATGACCAGGTTGGGTTCCATCCTGTACATTCCCATCCCCGCCAGCCGCGGCATACTCGGTTGGGTTTCCCTGGGCCCCAGACGGGACGGCTCCAGCTATCAGCCCAAAGACCTTGATCTGCTCGAATCCATGATCAATCAATTCTCAATCGCCTATGAACGCGCCGAAGCGATTGCAGAAACAAAAACCCGGCTGATAGAAATGGAAACGCTCAACCAGATCGCCATTGCCATCAACACAGAAAATGAGGTTGACCAACTGCTGACAGAGATTTATCTCAAAATTCAGGCCCTCATTGAAATCAATTACTTCACCCTGATCATGCAAACCAAACAATCAGCAACCTATGAGCGGGTGTTTTTACTCCAGGACAACAAGGTGCGCATTTCAACCCGGCATCCCCAACCCCTGGAACCTGATTTTAAAGAAGAAAACTGCCTTCACAAAAAAGAAAGCGAGATCATCGGAGAGGAAGGTAAGTGGCTGGTTGTTCCTCTGGTGACAGAAGAGGAAACCATTGGCGTTCTCTGTATGGGGATTCAGAACCGGAAAGGCAATTTTGATTCCGTCAATCTGAACTTCATCAATTCGATTGCCAGCCTCATCACCGGCGGCATCATCAAAACCAGTCTGCTTCAGAATCTGCAGGAACAGACAGAACAACTGACCACCCTGAACAGATTGAACCGCCAGCTTTCCTCTACATTGGCCCTGGCCCCCCTTTTGAACAATATTCTGGAGAGCGCGCTGTTGATTCTGGATAGCGAGGCCGGCAGCCTGTTGATCGCAGATCACCAAACCGATGAACTCGTCTTTGAGGTCACCGCCGGACCGGTAGCGGATATCTTGCGCGGACAGCGCATGCCAAAGGACAAGGGTTTCGCCGGTCGCTCCTACACAAACCAAACCGCCATCATCACAGACAATGTTCAGGGAGATCCGCTCTGGTTCCAGTCCACAGATGAAGAAACCGGATTCACAACCACCTCACTGATTGTGGTCCCCCTCATTGCCAGAGGCAATCCCATCGGTGTCCTGGAAGTCATCAACAAGCGCAACGGGAAATCCTTCAACCAGAATGATAGAAACTTACTGGAATCCTTCGCCAGCCAGGCGGCTATTGCCATTGAAAACGCCCGACTTTACACCCGCACAGACCAGGCCCTGGAAAAACGGGTGGAGGAACTTTCCACCATGCAGCGAATTGACCGGGAACTGAACACCAGCCGGGACATTAATCCTGCCCTGCAGGTGACCCTCCATGCCGCCCTGCGTCACACCCAACCCAGCACAGCTTCCATTGGGCTCATGGACCTCAAAACCAATCGGTTCCGGAATATCTGGCATCTCTCTCAAAACGGCCGTCAACTCTCCAGAATCAACCCCATTGACCTGAGAGCCCTGACCCACCTGCCCCTGAAGACAGAACTCTCCTATCAGGCCCAGCACATCCCCGCCTTGGGCAAGCGGCTGGGTATCACACCCCCCTCAGAGCACCATTTTCCGATCCGCTTCCGGCTTGAAGAGGATCTGTATGCCCTGATGATCCTGCATCTGGATGACGCCCGGGGCCTCAGTGAAGAAGACCTGAATTTCCTGACCCGCCTTGTGGACCATGCCGCCATCGCGCTCACCGGGGCGGTGCTCTATCAGAACCTGCACGATGTGATCGCAGCAAAGAACGAGTTCATCAGTTTCATCTCCCACGAGTTGAAGAACCCCCTGACAGCCATCAAGGGCTATGCCGACCTTTTGTCTGAGGGGACTGTTGGAGAGATTACGCCGACCCAGGCGGAATTTCTCAAAACCATCAAAAACAACGTGCGCCGGATGAATACCTTCATCACCGACCTGGCAGACCAAACCCACATTGAAACCAAATCCCTGCGGTTGGCCTTTTCCTCCACCAATGTCAATGAAGCCCTGGAGGAGGTACTGCGCACCTTCAATCAGCAATTCAATGAGAAATCCATTCACCTTGAGACGGAAATTCCGGAAACCCTTCCAAAAGCCTGGTGCGACCGCTTGCGCCTGATCCAGATCTTATCCAACCTGATCTCCAACGCCATCAAATACACCCCGGAAGACGGCACCGTGAGGGTGTGCGCGGAGCATGCAGCCAACATCTGGGATCCTGAAGGCGTGGCTGAGGTAATCCACTTCAGCATCAAGGATAACGGATATGGCATCCCGGACGCCGATCAAAGTCACATATTTGAAAAATTCTATCGGGGGAGCGATTCCCGGATCAGGTCCATCCCGGGTTCAGGCCTGGGGCTGATCATCTCCAAGAGTTTGACGGAAATCATGGGGGGAACAATGTGGTTCGAGAGCGACCCAGGAGAGGGCTCCACCTTTCATTTCACCATGCCCATCTGATCAGTCCGTCGTTCTCCTTGTCCGCCAGAAAACAGAAGCGGCCTGATAACACAACACCCCATCCCGCAGGGCATTGCCAAATTCGGGATGGGGTGGTAATTACCGTGAGCAGTCTGTTTAGAAAATATGGAAGGCGGCGATGATGGGTGCAAAGAGTGAGGACACCAGAGACATCACCGTGATAAGGGTGTTCAGAGAGGGGCCAGCCGTATCCTTGAAAGGATCGCCAACCGTATCGCCAACCACCCCCGCCTTGTGAGCATCCGACCCCGGGCCGCCAAACTTGCCGGTTTCGATATATTTCTTGGCATTATCCCACAAACCGCCAGCGTTGGCCATCAACAGAGCAAAGATCACCCCGGTAAAAATGCTGCCGCCCAAAAAGCCGCCCAGGGCGTTCGGGCCCAGGATAAAGCCAATCAGAAGCGGCAGCCCCACGGCCAGGAAGGCAGGCAGGATCAGGGAGGTCAGCGCCCCTTGGGCCGCCAGCCCCACACAGGTAGCATAATCCGGTTTTTCGGTTCCGGCCAGAATCCCCGGGAATTCCCGGAATTGGCGACGAATTTCTTCAATCATTTCAAAGGCGTTGCTGGTCACCGAGAGCATCGTCAGGGCGCTGAACAGCGGCGGGGTCATGGCGCCCAAGAGCACCCCGGCCACCACAATGGGATCCCGCAAGCTCAGGCTCACAGAAACTCCGCTGGCCTCAACCACCTCGGCATACGCCGCAAAAAGGGCCAACACCGTCAAAGCCGCTGCGCTGATGCTGAAACCTTTGGTGATCGCCTTGGCGGTGTTTCCAGCAGCATCCAGGGTATCCGTGGTGGCGATCACCTCGGTATCCATTCCGGCCATTTCCGCGATCCCCCGGGCATTATCCACGATCGGACCATACGCATCGGCGGAGACGATCATCCCGCTGATCGAGAGCATCCCGACCGCGCTGATGCCGATCCCATAAATCCCAGGCAAGCCGGTTGACTCCGCAAAATAAAAGGATAGAAGGGTTGCCAGGGCGATTCCAATGATGGAGGGAACAATACTCACCAGCCCGTAGCTAAATCCGGTGATGATATTGATCGCCGCGCCGGAATTGGACACCCGGGCTGTTTCAATCACCGGTTTGCGATATTCAGATGTGAAATAATCCGAGGTGAATCCAATCACCACGCCCGCAACCAGCCCTGTCAGGGTGGCCCACAGGACACCAATGTTGATGCCGCCCACGAGCACCAGAAGGGCAACCAAGACCGCAAAGATCACTGTGGTGATGATGGTGCCAAAGTTCAGGGCCGGGCCAGGTTTTCCGTTCTTGCCAACCCGTACAAACTGAATCCCCAGCAGAGAGGCAAAAATGCCCAGGGTGCACAGGATCAGGGGCAATGCCGTATAACGGTATTGCAGATTGATCCCCACCGAAGCCCCCAGTAGCATGACAGCCACAGTGGAAGCCACATAACTGTCAAAAATATCTGCGCCCATGCCGGCCACATCCCCCACATTGTCCCCCACATTGTCCGCCACAACGCCCGGGTTGCGGGGATCATCTTCAGGAATGCCAACCTCAACCTTCCCCACCAGATCCGCAGCAATATCCGCCGTCTTGGTGTAGATGCCGCCGCCAGCCTTGGCCAGGAGGGCCAGAATAGATGCGCCAAAGCTGAAGCCAAGGACAATCTCAGCATCTCCGGTCAGGATAAAGATAACGCTCATCCCCAGGACCGCCAGACCGACCATGGCCAGGCCCATCACAGATCCCGCATAAAAAGACAGTCTGAAGGCCTTGTTCAGGGAATCGTTGGCGGCGGTTGCCGTTCGGACGTTAGCCTCAACGGCGATGCCCATTCCCATATATCCCGCAATGGCGGAACAAACAGCGCCGCCAATGAAGGCTATCGCCATGGTGATGCCCTTGAGGGGATCAATATCAGCCATGCCGGTGGTGATATGGGTTAGGTCAAAGCTGAAGACAACTGCAATGATAAAGCCAAAAACGATTGCGACAATGGTCAGGGCTGTATAAAGCCGCTTCAGATATGTCTGAGAGCCTTCCCGGATCCAGGACGCAACTTCCTGAGCTTTCTCGGTTCCGGGTGTCTGGCGTTTTACCCAGAAATAAAGATAAAGCGCTACCCCAACCGAAAGAACACTTGCTCCAATACTGATATAAAGCCAAATTTTTTCCATTAAAATCTCCTATCGTCACTTGTTCCCGCATGAGCAGAATATGCCCGTGCCGGAATGATTTCTACATATTCGCCGAGCGCCACCAACGATAGTGGTTCTCCCTCAGATACTCACTGGACGGCATCGGGAAATAAGCAAAGGCGGATTCGTTCCCCACAAAGAAGCCGTTTTTAACCGTCCGGTAGGCAAAAGTGGCCGGGCTGGCCCGGTCCACCATCTTGGTCGCAACCGGCTTGGTCTTCAAATCCATCAACACCTGCCGCAGATGATCCATATTAGAATAGGGCAGATCCCCGACCTGGCCCATCTCAGGATCACTGGCCAGTTCGTCCAACCGCAGTTCGGCAAAGGTGATCGCCGGCAGTGTGACCAGGGAGGTCGGGTTTTTGACAATCAAATCATAAAACTCGATCGGATTCAACCGACTGGCCACCAGGGGGGAAACCGGGGCGATTTCCTTGTACAGGTGCAGTCCCTCATCCAATGACGGCATCTCCTCACTCGGATCCAGGCCGAGGGTCCGGCCATCCTGGGTCACCACATACAGCTTCTTCAGGGCATCAATAGAAACATGCTCCAGGACGCGATACACGCTGATATAAATCGAAGCCTTGGGCGATCCATCCTCATGGGGCACACAGCGAGAGATGCCCTCCTTGATCCGAAAATACTTGCTGCGATAATCCGGATCCACCTCAAAAAAAAGCGCCTGGCCGCTGGACTTCTTCTTTGTGCCCACCGCATAATAGCTGCCAAATTCTTCCGGAGTGAGCATCGAAGCGATCAACGCTTCAGGCACCAGGGATAAATAAAGATGAACAGTCACATTTACCTCCTCAGGCAATTGTCCCGTTGGGTGGGAAGAACATCATCCCACCCAGGTCTGACAAAAACGAAAATCAACACATTATACCATTACTCTCACAACACATTAGAGAATTATAAGTATTAAATTTTTTCGGCATGACAAGTCCCCTCCCGAAAACGGGGAGGGGACTCACGGAGGAGAGAAATCCGAAAAAGATCCGTGCTACAGCGCCCCTAACCCAGGTTGACCTCAGGAAGGTGGGGCCTGATATCCTCAGCCGAAATATCCAGGGTGTCATCAACCAAGTCGCCCTGATTGTAGGCGTCATAGGCGCTCAAATCCAGCAAGCCGTGTCCTGAAAGGTTGAAAAGGATCACCCGTTCCTCACCTTTTTCTTTGGCGTCCAAGGCCTCATCAATAGCGGCCCGAATGGCATGGGCTGATTCAGGGGCGGGGATGATCCCTTCTGTCTTGGCAAATTGAATCGCCGCCTCAAAGGTTTCCGGTTGTGGAACCGCAACTGCGTCAATATATCCGGCGTCATACAGGGCGCAAATCTGGGGGGACATTCCGTGATAGCGCAAACCACCAGCATGGATGGGAGCCGGGACAAAATCATGCCCCAGGGTGTACATTTTTACAATCGGCGCCATCTGAGCGGTATCCCCATAATCAAAGGCGTATACACCCTTGGTCAGGGTGGGGGTGGCCACAGGCTCCACAGCCACCAGGCGGGTCTTCCTGCCCTCTGTCAGATTTTTTTGCAGGAAGGGGAAGGCGCAGCCGCCGAAATTCGATCCACCGCCCACGCAGCCAATCACCACATCAGGATACTCATCGGCCATTTCCATCTGTTTAAGACATTCCTGGCCGATCACCGACTGGTGGAGCAGGACGTGATTCAACACCGATCCAAGGCTGTATTTCTTCTTGCCACCCGATTTCACAGCAACTTCAACCGCTTCAGAAATGGCGATACCCAGGGAACCCGGAGTATCCGGATTTTCAGCCAGCAGCTTCCGGCCATATTCCGTGCGTTCCGTGGGGCTGGGATACACTTCCGCTCCATAGCTCTGCATGATAATCCGGCGATAGGGCTTCTGATAGTAGGATACATTCACCATATAGACTTCCACGGTCATATCAAAGAAGCTGCCTGCCATGGACAACGCCGATCCCCACTGGCCAGCGCCAGTTTCGGTGGTCAGAGCCTTGGTGCCGTCTATCTTGTTGTAATAGGCCTGGGCAACTGCCGTGTTGGTCTTATGACTCCCGGAAATCGAAGCACCCTCATTTTTGTAATAGATGTGCGCCGGGGTATCCAGGAGCTGCTCCAGCCGACGGGCCCGGATAAGGGGGGTCGGCCGCCAGAGCTTATAGATCTCCCGCACTTCTTCGGGAATATCAATGTAGCGGTCTGTGCTGACCTCTTGCATGATCAGGGGCATGGGGAACAGCACATTCAGGAATTCCGGCGTGACCGGTTCCTTGGTCTGGGGATGCAGCACCGGTGCAGGTTCCACCGGCATATCCGCATTGATGTTGTACCACTGCTTGGGAATATCCGTATCATTCAGCAAATATTTATATGTTTTGTCTGTCATTTGGTCACCTCCAGGTCAAGTAAATTGATTAACAGTACGCCAGAGTAATGGGTGATAGCGTTGAAATTAAAAAAACGCCCATCCCAAATTGGGACGAACGCTTCTGTCCGTGGTGCCACCCAGCTTAGGCATCCTTTAATCAAAAAAACCCGTTGGTGATGCAACGGGGATCAAAGCCAGCCTCACTCATTACTCAGGTACGGCAGGGAAACCTGCATATACCGTTCACCCTGATAACGGCGGTGTGTCCGTTTGAAGCTACTAGCAACCGTTCGCTTCAAAAACTCCGAGGTCCATTCAACATCAGCGTGTATACGGCTTCACACCTGGCGCCGCTCTCTGAAATACCGTTTCGATGCCTACTCTTCCTCATCAACGTTTTTCTCTATGTGATTGTCTATCCTATTATAGGCAAGGGACCGATTTTGTCAAGGGGAAATCTCATTCCACCGGTTGCTCCCCGGCCGGCTGGTCATTCTGGTAGACGGCCAGGCTCTCCTCAATAGCGAACCGCCCCTTTCGCCGCACCCAGAGCAATGTCAGCAGGCATCCCAGGCTCAGCGCCAGCAAACCAAGCACCCCGGCCTCCGGGCCAAAAGACCCGCCAGTGAACCATGCCGGGCCTGTCAGCTTCGTGCCAATCACCGTGGCCGCATTGCGGGTTCCGCTGACGGGAAAACCAAATACTGCCCCCTGGAAGAAATTCCACGAGATATGCACCCCGATGGGGATCGCCAATTCCCCCGTCAGCAGCATACCCAATCCCATGAATAAACCCGCCAGGATAATGTTCAAGGTGCTGATCAGCGAGGCGTTTGGGTTGAAAGCGTGCAAAACGCCAAACACAACCGAAGAGACCGCCCAGGCAAACAGCACCCCGTTGCGCCGGCTGACGGGCTTCAGGGAATAAAACCCCTCCGCCAGATTGATCAGGTAATAACCCCGAAAGGCCAATTCCTCATAAATTCCTACAAAAATATATTTCACCAGAACATACAAAAAAACCGGAAAAAAGGCCCGAGAAGGGAGATGGGAAACAAGCATATCCTCCACAGCGATGGTCCCGGTCAACAGACCCACGCCAAAGATCAGTCCCATTAAGACACCCCC
>DAOTUG010000038.1:0-4435 GCA_034437335.1 Anaerolineaceae bacterium | reverse complement strand
AGCGGAGGGTCGTGGTCAGCCCGTTGGGATCCGTCATCGAGACGGGCAGCCCCAGCCGGACGTCGTAGGTCATGACCGTCAGGTGCCCCGCCAGGGGCCCCTGGACGGTTTCCGCGTAGGTGTGGAAGTCGCGGTCATAGGTCGTGGTCGTGGTCTGCGCTCCCTCGCTGGCAGGCTGCCCGTCCCGGCCATAGCCGGTGAAGCTGGTGACTGTGGTTTGATTGCCCCAGGCATCATACCCCAGGACGGTGTCCGCCCACAGATTGCCGCCAGCGTCCTTCCCAACCAAAGCGCGCTGCCCGGTGGGGATGCCCGCGATGGGCGGCGAGAAGCAGTCCGTGTGCCCGTCATAGCAGGTGCGGGTGCGGGTGAGGATGTCCTCCGCCCCCAGGAAACAGGCCCCGCCCGGGCAGGCGTAGACGGTCTGCTGAACGGGCAGGCCGGTCAGGTTGAGGCCCCCATCCGTATTGACCGCATAGTGGACCTGGCTCTGGCGCAGTGCCTGCCAGCCGCCCCCGGTCCATTCCTGTTCGGTCGTCCCGGTCCGGTTGCCATATTGCGCACCCCCCTGCAAATCGGGATCATAGGCAAACTCGGTGCGGGTGGCCTGAAAGTCCGACCCGCCTTCATAGCGATAGGATTCAACAACCGCGGGGCGAAGCCACTTGATCCGGAATCCGGAATAGGTGTTATTCCACAGGCTTTCCGGTGGATTCGGTGCCACGCGATCTATAGCATACTCCGTGAAGCGCTCCGCAAAAACCCGGCCCTCGTAATAAGAGTCAAGCCAGACCGTGCCGTGATTGGCATAGGCCCGGAAGGTCCAGGAAAGGTCTTCAGGAAAACGGCAGTCCCCCCCCTCACAAACAAAGCGGTTGCGGTTCGCTGGGTCGTCCCGTTCCCAGACTTCGGCCAGATAATAGCCGGAGGGATCCACAGCCAGTCGCCCCACATACCAGACATCTTTTTCATAATCGCTGATGAGCTCCACATGGGTGTCGCCGCTTCCTGTGTCATAGGTCAGGTTGATGTGTTGGGCGTCGGCATACAGCTCCCACTGAACATGCGAGTCGCCGGTGAAATTGCGCAGCCCAATCACGCTCCGGGCCTCCTCTCCTGACAGCATGAACTGAAACAAGACGGATTCCGCAGCCGGCGCGCCTGCGTTTTCTCCCACGGTGGGGGCTGTGCGTTCCATGGAGTGCCAGACCAGCCCGCTTGAATCGCTGGCAAACAACTGCGCGGCCGGATCTCCACGGTGGTTGGCGATTTGAAATTCCCTTTCGGGTTCTACGTTCAGGTGCCATTCCAGCCGGTTCAGGTCCTGAAAACCGTCCACGAGATTATCCCCCGTGTCCAGGGTCACCGTGACCGGGGATTGCCCCTTGAAATCATTGTCCTGATAGAAAAATTGCAGGGTGGTCAATCCGGCCGGTGTTGTGATGCTGGTCAAAGCATGGCCGCGGAATTGCGTCATAGCAGGGACATAACAATCGTTGACATAGTTGGGGAGGTTTTCGGTCATACCGCAATGGTAGGGGTCCCCATCCACCTGGGCCGAGTGGGCCCTGTCGTTCATGGCGGGTTCGTCATAGCGGAAACTAGTCACCAGAGGTTGAGTCCCCGTCGTTCCGGCGGCCAGGTTGACGACCGACTTCTCCACAACACGGTAATAGGTGGGAATCTGATAGATGTGGGCAGTAAACACGGAGACCATACACGCGCTCATGCTCTGCCGGATTTCAATCCGGCCCTGGCCGTTGGCCTCTAAGGGCATCAAGGCATCATAGACAAGGCGATAAGGAGTATATTGATTCTCCTCTCCTAACACAAGGGGGGGCGTCGGATAAGCCTGGGTGATGCCATTGATGCTCATGGCCAACTGAACCTCGGTGTCATAAATGCAATTGCCATATGCGGAATGCAGCGCCACCGTGGCATCCAATTGATACAGGGTGGCGGGCTTCACAAAGGATTCATGAAGGTTGTGCACCGCGACGCCTTTCACCATCATAACGGAATTGCTGTCAATGCGCTTGCACACATAGCCGCCACCGGGCAGGATGTCCCAGTCAACCGGGGGATTGGTGCATTCCCCTGAAGCAGGGCACGAACAGATTTTGGATGGGCCAGACCGGATGGATTCGCTCCGCTGGGAATCCGCCCACATCTCATAGGTATATTCCACCCGCCCACCCTGGCCGTTCTCGGCCGCGGTCAGGTGCATCCCATCCCCATATTCAAAGGACAGGGCCGGCTCGGCCACCCATCCTGCCTGGGAATCATGTACCCATTCCTGCAAGCCCAACAAAGTGAGGGTTTTCTTCAATTGCGGATCCACATCCGGATCCGGGGTATTGGCCCAGATCAGCGAGGGGAATATGGTGGCGGGATTCTGGTTGGCGGGGTAATCATGGTTGAAGGTAAAGACATATTTCCGCACCGTGAGGTAGTTTTCCGGATCCCCGGCCGGGTCCGGATTATATTGAATGCGGATCTCCTTCAGGCGTTTGGTCTGAAAAGCCGTGTACCGCGCCCCGGTCCAGGCTTCCTGATAATCATAGCGCGCCGTCGTTTCAAACACGATCCGATATCCCAGGCCAGGATAGAGGATGCGCGAGGGGAACATTGCCGTGTCATACCACACCGAGTTAACCCATTCTCCGTTAATCATACAGGGGTACTGCCGATGCTCCTTTTCATATTCAATGACGATCTCCTGTCCCCACTGATTCACAATCCGGGTCAGTCCCCAGCGCCAGGGGATCTTCAGCGCCAGGTCCTCCTCGCCATCACTGGGGCAGCCCGTGAAGCGAGCATAGGTTTCAAAATAATAGGTCATGCCCGTTGTATCCCTGACCGTCCACCAGCTTTCATCAATCTCATTGGTGTACGGATCATAAGTTTCCTGATACTGAATTTCCCAATGGTTGCGGTGTTCCAAATGATAAAAATCCGGCCGGTCCGCATCTTCATAGAGCTGCCCGCCAACGCCGTTGAGCACGAGGCTGAAGAGATCATCCTGGGTCAGGCCGCTGGTGCCGTGCATGTTCCGTTCGATGTAGCCCACATCCAGAGACCATCCCATGCCCACCCAGTCGGCCTGGGTCACGATGCTGGCATTATCCACCACCTGGCTGTTGTAGGCGAGGGCCAGGTTCGGCGCAAATCCCCCCGGCCCAGGGGGCAGATCCAGCGGCAGGTTGAAGGTGGCTGCGCCGGTGTAGCTGGAAGTTTGAAAAGCCTCCAGAGTGGGGGTCCGGGCCGCTTCCCAATCGGCGGCGTCAAACACCCAAGCGTCGGGATTATTCACATCCGCCAGGAGCAGGTTGCTGGCATACTCCCGCTGGGTGGAAACGGGCTGCCAGGCGCCCGTTTCTTCATCAAAGACATGGATAAACAGGGCCATTTCATTGCCTGCATAGCGGTCCGGGTCATAGGCCATGACAAGAGTCACCGGTTCTGCAAAATGCTCAACCGGGGTCCGATCTGATTGGCGGACGGCGGTGATCGCATAGGCAAGGCCGCCATCCCGTGTGGCGGGAAAATCTGCATTGAAGACCCGCTGGCGCACCAGAACCTCCACCGGTTCTTGAAAAGCCCCCGCCGGAATCCGGACCTGCACGGCATCATCCGGCCAGTCCACGCGGCCGCCAGAGGCATCCGCCTGCCCGCGCACGGCCTGGTCCAGGCCGATCCAGTTCTCTCCAATAACCTGGCCGTCCTTCACCACCTGCACGCTGAAATAGAAGGGGCCCCGGGCGTCCTCGGCCGCCCGCCATTCCACCGTCGCGGCAGGCCGGGCGTCCATCACCACGGCCCCCGCCGCCGTCCGGGCATTGTCCGCATGGGCGCCCTGGGGCGCCATCCCCTTCGGCGCTGTGAACTGCACCTGGGCCCCCTCCGGCACATCTTTCAGGCGCAGACTCAGGCGGACGCTCTCCCCCGCCACGAGATAGTCCTGGTCGCTGCTGATCTCAACCGCCACGGGGGGAATCTCCTGGAAGGGGCCCACCCGGGGGAAACCCCAGGAAGCGCCGGGGGAAACTGCCTCCGGGGGCGCCGGGGGTTGGGACGTCGAGTACGTCTCCGGGCCGCCCGCCTCCCCCTTGGGTTTGGGGGACTGGAACCAGCGCGCCAGGCTCCGGCGGGGTTCCGCCGGCGGCGCCTGGGAGGCCGGGGCCGGAAGGCTGGCAGGCTCCGGGGGCGCGGCCGCACCGGCCAGGGCCCCCCGGACCGGCGCCAAAAATAATCCAAGAATGACAATGGTGGAAATGATGAATCGCCCGCCTGTGCTGCGCATGGACTGCCCCTTTTCTTCTGGTTATTCCCCAGATTGTATGAACCAGTTATTGTATTGATATTATATAACGCGGCAGGCTGCAATACAAGATGCAAAGCAGGCATCATGCGCACGGGATCGGCCCGCTCTGCG
>DAOTUG010000037.1:0-12083 GCA_034437335.1 Anaerolineaceae bacterium | reverse complement strand
GGCCAGGACAGTCCCCAGATGACCCACCCCAAACCCATTTCGTCTCTGCGGTGAAGGGATAGCTGCCCCCTTCTCCACCCGCCTGTCTATGGTAAAGTTAATGGCGAAACCAGATCCAACCAGGAGATTCCGCATGTCAACACCCACCCTCCGTCTCGGCCTCGTGCCCTCCTACCGCAACACCGGCCCAATTCCAGAATGGGTCATCCAGATGCGCCATGAAACGATCACGGCCCTCTCCACCCTGGAGGGGGTTGACCTTGTTTATCCCCATCCCCCCGAAGAAAACCCGGCAGACGGAAGCGGCTGTGTGACCCCGGGCGGATGCATCTTCACCCTGGATCAGGCCGATGCCCTGGCAGATCAGTTCCTCCAGCAGAACGTGGAGGGCGTAATCATCGCCCCGCTGAACTTTGGCGATGAGCGCTCTGCCGTCAAGGTGGCGGAGCGCCTGAAGCGCCCCACCCTGCTGTATGCAACCAAAGAACCCCCCGTCCCCGAAGGACCCAGCCTGGCGCGGGTCTCGGATTCCTACTGCGGCACCCTCTCCATCGCTGCCGGTCTGCACCGGCGCGGCCTGGCCTTTCAGTTCGGTGGTCTGTTTTCCCACAATGAGCCAGCCTTGACCGCTGCGGTGGCGACCTTCGCCCGGGCAGCCGCGGTGGCGCGCGCCTTCACCAACGCCCGCATCGGCCAGGTGGGCGTCCGTCCCGCCACATTCGAAACCGTGGCCTTTGACGAACTGGCCCTGGCCGAAAAATTTGGCCAGAACGTGATCTTTGCCGAGGTTTCGGATATCGTGGACAAAGCCCGGGGATTTTCCGATGACACTGCACGGGTCCGGCAAACCCTGGCCGAGATCCGGGAGGAGGTGGCCGAGATCAGCATTGCCCCTGACTGGCTCCTGAAAGCCGCCAAACTGGAAAACGCCTTTGTGGATTTCTGGCAGGAAAACAGCCTGTCGGCCCTCTCGGCCCAGTGCTGGCCCACCATTAACCGCCTGTGGGCCATGTCCGTCTGCGCTGTTTTCGGCCGCCTGACAGGCAACGGGATGCTGACCGCCTGCGAGGCCGACACTCTGGGCGCCCTCTCCATGCTGGCAAACTATCACGCCAGCGGAGGCCGCCGCGTGCCCCACTTCATTGACTGGACCATCCAGCATCGGGAGGATCCCAACCAGCTCCTGGCCTGGCACTGCGGCAACGCGCCTCTCTGCCTGGCGCGGGACCGGGGTCAAACAGCCCTGCGCTCCCGCCGGGACATGCAGGGGACCCAACCCGCCCATCCCGGAGACAACTTCGCGGGTTTGTACCAGTTCCAGGTGCGGTCCGGCCCGGTCACTTTCTGCCGCCTGGCAGAAAACCGAGGGGACTGGAAAATGCTCATCGCTCGGGGCGAGGCCGTCCCTTCGGATGAAGTCCTGGCCGGGACATGGAGCTGGGTGCGGGTGGCCGATCATGACCGCCTCTACCGAACCCTTGTAGAAAACGGCTTCATCCACCACGCCAGCATGATCCACGAAGACCAAACCAAGGTGTTGGAATTGGCCTGCAAATTCCTGGACATCGAACCGGTGATCGTGGAATGAAACCAACCCCACTCTTCGATGTGATCGGCATCGGCCTTTGCACCCTGGATATCCTCGTCCGGCTGGGACGCATGCCCGCCTGGGACCGCCCCGCCTCCTTTGAAAGCATCTGCCTGGACGGAGGGGGGCCCACCGGCACGGCCCTCTGCGCAGCATCCCGGTTGGGGGCGAGGGCTGCCTTCATCGGCACCGCCGGTATGGACCGCTTCGCCGAACTCAAACTGCGTTCCCTGGCCGAACACGGCGTGGACAAGAGCCAGGTGGTCCGCCGGCCGGGGCCGGAAACCCGGATCGTCCTCGTCACTGTCAACCGGGAAAACGGCGACCGCATCTTCAACACCAAAGCCGATTTTCGCAGCGACCGTCTTGGCCCGGAGGAACTGGACCGGGAGGTCATCACCCGCGCCCAGATCCTGCTGACCGAGGGTTTCCATTCCGAAGCGGCTCTGGCCGCAGCAGGTTGGATGCACGCAGCCGGTAAACGCGTCATCCTGGACGGATCGGCCACCGAGGCCGAGTCCCTGGATGCACCCATCCGCCGCCTGGTGGCCCAAACCGACATCCTGATCTGCGGCGAAGGCTTTGCAGAAGCACTGACCGGGGAGGCCGACTTTGAGAAAGCCGGACGGGCTGCCCTTTCTTTCGGTCCGGAGATCACCGTCCTGACCCGAGGCGATACAGGCAGCTTCCTCTTCTCCGCGACGGAAGCCTTTCACACCCCGGCCTTCCCCGTGGACGTGGTGGACACAACCGGAGCCGGGGACGTTTTCCACGGGGCCTTCATCGCTGGCCTCCTGCGGGGATGGGACCTGCGGACTATCTGCCGCTTTGCCGCTGCCGTCTCAGCCATCCAGTGCACCGTCCTTGGCGGCCGAACCGGCCTTCCCGACTTCCAGCAGGTGCAGACTTTCCTGCGCCAACACCATCAAACCCTTTAGAAAGCGAGAAAACCCACCCCCATGAGCCTGACACCCATCAAAAACCACCTGCACCATGCCCGGGCGGAGAAATACGCCCTCCCTCTCTTTGACGTCTTTGAAATGCAGGGCGCGGCGGGGGTCTTTGACGCCATCGCCGAAAAGAACGCCCCCGCCATCATCGCCCTCTATGGCCCCCACATCATGAAGCCCCACGCGGCCGGTTTTGTCAGCTACTTGAAGCTCGGGGCGGACGCCCTGGAACAGCCGGTCTCCCTGATGCTGGACCATGGCGAAACCGTAGCCCAATGCCAGAAGGCCATCGCATGGGGCTTCACCGATGTCATGATTGACGGCTCCAGCCTGTCCCTGGCAGAGAACATCGCCCTGACCCGCTCCGTGGTGGATATGGCCCATCCCAAAGGGATTGGGGTGGAGGCGGAGTTGGGCCATGTGGGCAGCGCTGAGACCTATGAAGGCTTTGGGGGGCTGGGCGGGGGCTTCACAGACCCCGCTGACGTGCCCGGATTCATTGAGGACACCGGGGTGGACTTCCTGGCCATCGCCTTTGGCACCGCCCACGGCGTGGGCAAGGGGCAGCCCAAACTCAACCTGACCCTGCTGGATGAGATCAGCGATCGGGTGTCCATTCCCCTGGTGATGCATGGCGGATCCGGTCTGAGCGATGAGCAGTTTCGCCGGGCCATCGCCCGGGGCGTCAGCAAGATCAACGTCTCCACCAACCTGGTGCAGGCCGCCACCCGGGGCATGCAGGCTGCCGGCGCCCGCGAAGGCGCTGACCTGTTCAGCATCATGGCCGCTGCCCGGGAGGGCTATCGGCTGGCCTGCGCCAGAACCCTGGATCTCTTCGGCGCCAGCGGCAAAGCCGGAGGCAGTTAAATCAATATTAAACGCTGATCATTTGAGCTCCCAACGAAGGTGCATATATCAGGTCTTCATCAGGACCATGATCATTGATTCGGTCATGGTTTCAATCCGGCCAGCCGCCCAGATCCCAATCCAGCGTATCGAGCCAATCCAACCATTCAACCGCTTCCCAAAACCGTTCATCCGGCGTGGTCAGATCTACAATTTGATGTATCCCGTATAAGGCTTCCTGACCCGATGGGTCCTGGGCAGCAGCCAGAAATGCTTCTTGAATGGTAGTTTGGGTTTCAGTGGGCAAATCCCCCCGGACGATGAGGACACTATTAGGAATCCAGGGTGTCGTTTCAACGATTGTTATCAGATCCCAGATATCCGGCACATCGGCCTCGATTACAGAACGGGCATCCGTGATTTCGTCAGACCAGATCACCCCGGCATCCACATCCTGATTCAATATGACATAAAGCATATCCGCAGGAGAAGGCCCAAGCGAACGTACGCTGGCAAAAAAGCTATTGATGTCATAGCCCTGATCAGCCAGCACCGCCCGCGGCATATGGTAACCATAAAAGCTGTCCGGGGTGGTATAGGCAAACGTTGTGCCGGCCAGATCGCCCAGGGATTCAAAACCCGCATCCGTCAGAGCCACAAAAGCCCCCTGGTAGTAAGCCCCACCCCATTCATAAAAAGGCACCAGCAGCGGGATAACATTAACCGCTTCCCGATTGTGATAGTAGTTGGAAAAAGGCACCATGGCGAAATCGAGGGCCTGGCTTTCCATCGCAATAAAGACATCTTCATAGTTCGCCATCACCTCCAAATTTACCTCAATACCCGCCACCTGCGACAAAGATTCGCCCAACAAATCCAGCGATTCCCCAATCTCAGTTGCCTCGCCCAACCAGACGCCATCCACCAGACCAGCCTTTTTGGGGTCTAATTCAACCACTTCTTCAGCAACCGCTTCAGGTGGCACGCCGGACATATCACACCCACAGCAGCAGGTAGCTGTTGTGCAATCCTTGACAGAAACACATTCTCCCTTACCATCTGGCCCACAGGGCGAGCCGACAATCCTATTCAGGCAATCCGGGGCAGATGTGCAGTCATTGCAATCTCTACATTTCATCAGGGCGCCAGCCGGGTCTGCTTCCGACACCGTTGTCTCCTCAACCGCAACCGCTTCTGCACAAGCCGCCAGAAAAAGGCTGGTGAGGAAAATGCCCATCACAGACAACACCCACCAGGCCCATTTACGCTTCCACACCATGAAATCCTCCTTTGAACAGATTTATTAGGGTGAAAAATAGTCACCAACACGTAAAAAGGGAAATTAATCACACCGCACACCCAGAGAACCACCCAAACCTGATTCTCTTCCAACCATGGAAGGTGGCAGTTTTTCCAGGAGAAAACCACTTACTATTATCCATCAAGACATTGAATCAAACACTCTTATTTAATATAATTATAAAAAATCAAATCCCGTGTTGTCAATTTTTCTTGGTTATTCATTGCGTTTATCAACCATATTTTTAGGCGCCGTCTGATATACAGCAGCCCAAAAAGAGGTCTTCAGAAGAAATCGGTATCCGATGGAAATCATTGGATCAAAAAGAGCATCATTGCTGAAATCCAGGCCGATAAGGATCGAATCGTGATCAGAAGCGCGGTAGCCATGAGCTTGATCCAAATCTACCGGTATAATTTCCTCATTATCGTCATTCACCGTACCTGGATGGATAACATTCCAAGACCCACATCCTTCCCCGGCGAAGGAACCGAGGTGTGTATGTTGAACGTCTGTCCCAACTGCGGCCAATACCGTGCCGACAAAGCCATTGATTCGACCGGGCCCTTTGCCGTCTGCCCGGTCTGCGGGGCGCGCCAACCCTTCCGGCGCCTGCCCCTCTTGATAGTCAGCGGCGCCAGCGGCTCCGGCAAGACCACCGCCTGCCGCCATCTGGTCCGCATGGGGCTGCCGGAGGTGATCCCCCTGGATACCGATATCCTCTGGGGCCCGGCCTTTGACCGGCCGGAGGAGAACTACCGCACCTTTTTTGATACCTGGCTGCGGCTGTGCAAAAACATCCACCAGGCCGGGCGTTCCGTGGTCCTCTTTGGGGCCGGGGTGGGCGTACCGGAAAACCTGGAAGCCTGCGCGGAACGGCGTTATTTTTCGGATGTGCACTATCTGGCCCTGGTCTGCACGGAATCCGAACTGCGGGCGCGTCTGGAAGCCCGCCCGGCCTGGCGGGAAAGTCATCACCCTGCCTTCATTGAAGAACAGGTCCGCTTCAACGTCTGGTTCAGCGACTACGATGCCGCGCCCCCAATCCGCCGCCTGGACACCACCGGGGCCGATCCGGCCGGGACCGCCCGCCGGGTGGCCGCCTGGATCCGGGGAGTTCTGCCATCCGACCACCCGATTAAATGACTTCTGATGATCCAAACTGAGAGACAGAAAGGAAGACTCCATGCAAACCATAAAAATCACCCTGAAGGATCAAACCTTCACCGCTGCGCTGGAGGACACCCCCACCGCCCAGAAACTGTGGGACGCCCTGCCCATCGAAGGCCAGGCCAACCTGTGGGGCGAGGAAATCTACTTTGAGATCCCCCTCTCCGCCGCCCAGGAACCGGAGGCGCGGCAGGAGGTGCCCCCCGGCACGATCGCTTTCTGGCCGGCGGGGAACGCCTTTTGCATCTTCTTCGGCCCCACCCCGGTCAGCCGCGGCGACATGCCCCGGGCCTACAGCCCGGTGAATGTGCTGGGGAAGATCACCGGGGATCTGGCGCCCCTCAAAGACGTTCCCCAGGGCGCGTCCGTCCGGCTGGAGAGGGCACAGGAATAAGGTACGGATAGACCAGGGACGATCTCCCATCCCCACGCCCGAGGTAGCCATCCAACCCGGAACAGCTTGAAATCTACATAAAGGAATAGAACCAGCCTCCGGGAAAAAACCCTGCCCGGGGTAAAAGTCCCCTTATCAGGAAGTCGGAACAATGTTAGAATATCGGTTCTAACCGTTCGGCTGATCCACCACCCCCAAGGAGACCCCATGAACGAGATCCCTGAAACCCTGATCCTGGCCCGCCAGATCCAGGAAAATCTGACCGGCAAAACCATCACCGCTGTCACCGCCGCGGCCTCGCCCCACAAGTTCGCCTGGTACCACGGCGATCCATCCGACTATCCGGACCGGCTGATGGGAAACACCATCCAGTCCGCTGAGGCCTTCGGCATGATGGTAGAGATGACCCTCTCCGCGGCCACCCTGGTCTTCAGCGACGGCCTCCGGCCCCGCTGGCACCCGGCGGCCGGCCGCATCCCCAAAAAACACCAGCTCCTCCTCGAGTTTGACGACGGAACCGCCCTCAGCGGGGCCGTCAGCATGTGGGGCGGCGTGTGGTGCTGGTCAGAAGGGGATACCCTGGAGAGCGGCTACTATCAAACGGCCCGGGAAAAGCCCGCCCCCCTCTCTGCGGAGTTTGACGCCGCCTATTTTGAGGCGCTCCTGGCCCCAGAGGACATCCGGAAGGGGTCCCTCAAGGCCGCGCTGGCCACCGAACAGCGCATCCCGGGCCTGGGCAACGGCTGCCTCCAGGACATTCTCTTTGCCGCCAGCCTCAACCCACGCCGTAAGGTCCAGGACCTTACCGATTCTGAGCGCCAGACCCTCTTCACCAGCCTCAAGGAAACCCTGGCGGAGATGGCCCGGTTGGGCGGTCGCAGCACGGAAAAGGACCTGTTCAACCAACCTGGCGGCTATCCGGTGGTGATGTTCTCAAAAAACAAGGGCAACCCCTGCCCCCGCTGCGGCGAAATCATCATCAAGGAATCCTATATGGGCGGCAGCGTGTACTTCTGCCCTGCCTGCCAGCCCCGCCCCTGAGGTCCGGCCCGCGGGGCACAACCCCAAGCGGTTTGCGCGCAGCCTGACAGAAACATCCCCCAGACTGCCCCCCCCCGATGGGAGAATCCGAACACCCGGCTCTGGCCCCGATAGATCGGAATGGGACGCCTGGGAAATGTGGGATAATAATCTTTGAGCAAAAGGGAAAGGAAGCAAGATGCAAAGGATTGTTGAAGTGCCATTGCGCAAGCAGTATGCCATGCCAAAACTGTGCGTTGCCTGCGGCAGCCGGTGGGACGACCCATTTTTCACCCATCCAACCCAGACAACCGGCACAGAACGACCGCTTAAGCTCGCTTTTCCGGTCTGCAGCGAGTGCGCCGGGGCAGGCCAGAAAGCCATCAAAATTCATGAGTCCGGTTTAAACTATAACCGCTCCATGTCCAACAGGGATAAACGCCGCTTTCAGAATCTGGTTGATTCAGTGTCCATTGACAGCATTAAACCAAAGACCCTTTTCAGAAAAACCCCCATCGTGGTGATCCTGTTTTCCCAGCCGGATTTTGCCCAACAGTTTGCAGAAGCCAACCACGGCAAGCTTCGCTAGAGGGCGATGTCCCTGAAAACAACCATCGCCCGCAGCGAGTGGGTTGAGCGAACCTGCGGGCCCCGCCCGAACCCGGACCCAATCTCCTAGGCCCCTTGGTCCCCCTGCCGATTGGGGCAGAAATAGCCGTGCCGGCTGCCCACCTGGACCCGCTCGAGGGGTTCCCCGCAGAGGGGACAGCGCCCATCGGCATGCCGGTGGGGCACGATAAAGGAATCGGGGAGCTGGTCTGGATCGGCCCGACAGTCAATCGCCGTCTGCAGGACCGACCGCATCGCATCATAAAGGTCTTCCACACCGCCCTCGGCCAGGGCCCTGATCCGGCTGCGGGGATGGATCCGGGCCTGGAAGAGGATCTCATCGGAATAGACATTGCCGATCCCCGCCAGGGTCTCCTGATCCATGAGGACGGACTTGGCCATGATGCGCCGTTCGCCCAACGCTGCCTGCAAAGCGTCCAGGTCAAAATCGGGGTCGAGGGCATCCGGGCCCAGGCCTTTCTTTTTGACGAAACCGTCCACATCGGAAACCATCCGCACCTCCCCCAGCTTTCTTGGCGAAACATAGGCCAGGTGATAGCCGTTGGCAAAGCGGAACAGGGCCCGGGCATATTCGGGTTCATCCGCCGAGTCCTGGAAATAGTCCAGGCTCCCGGTCATGCCGAAATGGAGGCCAAGGGCCGCGCCATCTTCCCCATCCAGGGGGGCAAACAGCCACTTGCCGTGGCGCCGAGTGCCCGCCAGGTCCCGCCCGACCAGGTCCGCCCTCAGGCGGTCGGCCGCCTCGTCCGCACCCGGGACAAGGCGCGGGGCGCGCACATCCACGCCGGTGATCTCCTGGTGCAGTGCGGTGGACTGCAGATATTGCCGCATGATCTCCACATCGGGCAGTTCGGGCATGGGTTGCCTCCTTGGGGCTGGCGGGTGGCATGATGCAGTTCCGGCCGGAACGGCCGCCCCCCACACTCATTAATGTTAACGGATGCGCCCCCTCCCTGCGGGTTGGATGGGTGAAAGATGGATTTAAAGATCGTTAGGAAAGGCCGTACTGGTGCTGGAAGGGATGTGCAAAGCACATCCAGGTATCAGGCTCTGACACAATTCCAAGATCAACCCCAGAATGCCATCACCCCCGCGCTTTGTCGGGGGTGATGGTATCTTCTCAAAAACAGTCTCTCATTAACGCATTACCGCAGGCGTGAAGATGATCCATGTCGGGATACTGGTTGGTCCGGACAGATAAACATACGCTGCGCCCCCATCTGTCGCCCCGCAATCTTCATTGTTTGCCCCAACCACCAACACGCCGCCCGAAATCGCCACCGAAACCCCATATCCATCATCGGTTTCAGCATCTGTGGCCCCCAGGGTCTGAGTCAAACCCCAGGCATCCACGCCGCCTTCCAAACGCTGGTAGACATACGCCGCACCCGTGTCCAGGGCAGCGCCGTCGGCGGCATTGGCGCCAATCACAATCACATCACCCCACATCGCCAGGGATTGACCAAAATAGGCATCCCCCTGGGCATGATTCGGCGCAAGGTGGGCCACCTCAGCCCAATTATCCACACCCCCCTGCATGCGCTGGAACACAAAAGCTTTGCCGCGGTTGCTGGCGCCGCCATCGTCCAGATAGGCCGACACCACAATCACATCGCCCCAAACATCCACGGCATTTCCAAAATAGGCTCCGGCGCTGACTACGGCTGTCAGCCTTTGGACAAGCCCCCAATTATCCCCGCCGCCCTGCATGCGCTGGTGAACATACGCCGCGCCGCCGGTACCTTCTGACATTGCGCCAATCACAATCACATCCCCCCACACCGCTACCGACCAGCCAAACCCGCCGCCGGTTTCCGTATGGGTGGAAACGAGACGCTGCACTTCAGCCCAGGTATCCACACCGCCCTGCATGCGGTGGTATACATACGCCGCGCCGCAGGCAGTGACCCCGCCGTACCCCTCGCGCCAGGCGCCCACCACAATCACATCCCCCCAAACGTCCACCGAATAGCCATAAAAACCGTTTTCTGCCGGTTGGCTACTCGTCAAGCGCTGTACCTCACCCCAATTATCCACGCCCCCTTCCATGCGGTGATAGACATAGACCTCGCCGGTGTTGACCGTTGTGCCCTGGTCGTCATTCGGCGCTCCGACGACGATCACATCGCCCCACACCGCCACATCAAACCCAAACCCGTCGCTCGCTTCCAGATTCGATGCAGAGAGTTTGGTGATGTTACCCCAACTGTTGCCCCCGCCTTCCATACGGTGCAGGACATACACAGCGCCCTCCCCCGACCCTTCCCGGTAAGCGCCAATCACCAGCACATCACCGGAGACCGCCACTGAACGGCCGTACCACGCGCCCGCCTCCGGTGTGGAAGCCAGACTTTTGACCTCCTCAATCCAGACCCTTTCTACATTCTGGAAGAGGTAAACAGCGCCGGAATCGGTGGCTTTTTGGTCCTCAAACAAGGCACCGATCGCAATCACATCCCCGGAGACCGCCACGGATTCACCAAATCCATCCCCCGTCTCGGCATCCGAAGCTGTCAACTTATCCGTTTCAAGCCATTGCTCAGAACCATCCCGAGCCCGTTCAAAGACATACGCCGCACCGGCTTGTGTGACGGCGGTGCTCTCTTTTCTGGCGCCAACGACCAGCACATCCGCACTAACAGAGACCGACCACCCAAACTCTTCCCCCCCATCCGCGTCAGACGCGATCAGCTTTTGGATCTGATCCCAGCTATCTACACCGCCTTCACGCCGATGGAAAACATATGCCGCACCAGCATCCGTGCCGTTATCGGCCTCATACGGAGCGCCAACCACAATCACATCCCCCCACACAGCCACGGACGCACCGAACTCATCATCGGATTCCCCATCCGAAGCCAGCAATATGCCAACTTCCCCCCAGGTGTCTCCGCCGTCCTTCATCCGCTGAAAGACATATCCAGCGCCGGCATCATCCAGGGGCGCGCCGATGACGATCACATCTCCCCACACCGCTACAGCATTGCCAAAATATTCACCTGCCCCGGCTCCGGAAGCGGTCAGCTTCTGGACCTCATCCCACTGATCTATCCCATTCTTCATCCGATGGAAGACATACGCCGCACCGGCATCATGCCCGCCCTCATCTTCATACCGCGCCCCCACGACAATCACATCCCCGTAAACCCCCACGGCATAGCCAAAATTGTCCTGGAATTCCGCATCGGACGCGGTCAACTTCTGGACCTGGTCCCACTGATCTGCCCCATTCTTCCTGCGCTGGAAGACATAGGCCGCGCCGGTATCGCTTACAACGCCATTGTCATACCGGGCGCCAACAACGATCACATCCCCCGAGACTGCCACGGAAAAACCGAACCAATCCCCGTTTTCTGTATCAATCCCCACAATTTTCTCAACCTGTCCCCAGGTATCCGGGCCGTCTTTCATGCGGTGGAAAACATAAGCCGCGCCAGCATAAACGCCGCCGCTGTCCTCACCATAAGCACCCACCACAATCACATCACCAGAAACGGCCACGGAGCGGCCAAAGCGGTCCTCATCTTCGCCATCCCCGGCAAGCAGTTTGATGGTCTGGCCGAAAGCAGCCATGCTGATCCGGATGGGATAATCGGCCCCCGTCAAACCGTCCACGGCAATTCCCAGGCCATCTTCCATCGCTAAAAATTGGGCATCCAGGGTCCTGCCGGAGTCATCCAACGCATCCAGATCACCCAGCCGCAGGACCACCTGACCGGCATCGTTCAGGACCTCCATACCCGAGTTGGATTCCACCAGCGCCAGATCCCCTTGAACCTGATACGCCAGAACCCCCGCATCCCCCGCTGCCGGGTTGAAGATTTCCACCTGATAGGCTGCCCCATCAGGGGAGTTGGTCACTTTTTCCACCAGGGAATCAAAATGCCGCATCGCTTCGGCATCCACCGCGCTGAGCGCGCCCCCACCCGGGGCCAAGCCGTCCCAGCTTGCCACATTCAGGCGCAGGGCGGCGTCCCCAACCGCCAGGCCCAACCCCCCAGCGCCGAGGGAAACCCCCCAGCCCTGAGCCTGGTTGGGGGCGCGATATGCGCCTTCCCCGGCCAAAGTCTGCCAGGCGAAATGATAAGACGCCTGCGCAATTTGCGCGTCAATCGAAGCCCATTCTCTTCTGTCAATCCCGGCTGCGGCCAGGTCCTCCGGGACCGCTGCCGCTTCTTCAGCCGC
>DAOTUG010000036.1:0-16582 GCA_034437335.1 Anaerolineaceae bacterium | reverse complement strand
AGGATTGTTCTTATCGCTTGCTTTGCTTCTGTGCTAAAATTCATTGTAGAGCCTTTTCTCTATGTTTTTTGTCTCAAACTCTAATCATAGCTGAAAAGGCTCTATTTCTACAACATTTTAGTGCACCCTCATTAAAGAAAAATCCATCCAGTCAGTTTCGTTTCCCCTTGAGTCGTTAGGGTAATTCTCCTATGGCGAATAAAAAAGATCCGGGCGCTTCCGCATCATCTGAGAATAGGAAAAGCAAAGGCGATCATTCAACACGGCGTACCACACAAGCCTGGTTGGATTCCCTTCCCGAGGACAGCGAAATGGCCGGCCGGATCCGATCCATGGATGGATCGTCCTGTCCGATCCTGGGGCCTGCAAAATGGCCCCAGCTATTGAAAACAAGCATCACTGCGGTTCTCGCCAGCGAAACCCCGATGGCCGTTTCCTGGGGGCCGGATCTGATCTTCATCTATAACGATGCCTGCATTCCCTATCTTGGGAAAAAGCACCCAGACGTTTTTGCCCAACCCGCAAAGGCTGTTCTCTTTGAGTTTTGGGATCTCGTCGAATCTCAGATTCAGCAGGTGCTCACGAAGGGACGCTCCTACGCACTGCATAACCAGCATTTGCCGATGGATTGGCATGATGATGACCGAGCGGGCGCCTGGTTTACCTACAGTCTTTCCCCAATTCTAGATGCCGAAGGGAAAGTCCGGGGAATTTTTGCTTCCGCCATGGCCGTGAGCCCGCAGGAGAAAACCCATGACGAAAGGCTGGCCTCGGCCTTTTCTGCGGCGGAGGGCATTGTCTATGACCATCACGCACCCCTGGATGGCGAAATCTATATTGACAAGGGTTGGATCCGCATCCTGGGCTATGAGCCAGAGAAGGTTCCGGAGGGCGAGGGGGTCGTTCCCTGGATCTTTGAGAGAATCCATCCCGATGATCATGGAAAAATGGACCGGATCTATCAAGATTTGCAGGCAGGCCAAGCCGAAGGGTATCACACGGAGCTGCGGCTGCGCCACCGGGAGGGGCGCTATGTCTGGGTGGAAGCCCATGGCCAGGTCCAGGGGAAAGATCCATCCAGCCAGGCGATCCACATCATCGGCATGCTCAAGGATATCTCCAACAGGAAGCTGATGGAAGCAGCTCTTGAGGAGAGCGAAGAACGATTTCACTCCTTAAAGGATTCGGTCAACGCCGGCTTTTGCATTATCAGGCTGATTCATGATGAAAATGATGTTGTGGATGATTTTGAATTTTTGGAAGTGAACGACCCCTTTCTCTCCATGTCCAATCTCCAGGATGTCAAAGGCAAGCGGATTCGCCAGATTATGCCGGATTACAGCAGGGATTGGCTCCGGACCTACGACCAGATCGCCCGAACCGGAAAGAAACAGCAATATCGCCGAAGAATCCCCTTTCTTGGAAACCGGTGGCACGAGGTGCAGGTCTTCAGAATAGGCGAGCCGGGCCAGGGAATTGTGGCCGTTCTCTTCACAGATATCACCGAAAAAGTTCAGATCAGGGACTCTCTCTGGAGAACAGAGGTTAAATATAGGGAATTGGTCCAGCAAGCGCCGGTTGGGATTTATGAGATTGATTTTGAGGGGAACCGGTTCACGTCCGTCAATGATACCATGTGCCTGATGACCGGGTATTCCCGGGAAGAACTGCTCAGGATGGATCCGTTCGCATTGCTTGATGCGGAGGGACAGGCGCTCTTCCGGCAACGGATTGCCAAATGGCTCAATGGGGAAAGGCCGGAGCCCAATCCTGAATATCGGGTCATCACCCGGGATGGAAGACAGATAGACACACTGCTCAATGTCACCTTCACAAGATCTGAAAACGGCGAGCCGATCGGCGCAACCGTGATCGCCCATGACATCACCCAAAGGAAACAGAGCGAAAGGAAAATCCGGCGGTATAACCGGGTCCTCAAGGCCATTAATCAAATTCTTGAGAAAGTGATCCATACCCGGTCTCAGGAAACCCTCGGGAGGACAATTCTTTCGGTGGCCCTGGACCTGACCGGATCACAGAATGGCTTTATCTCCCTGATGAATGGGTCTTCTGAACGCCTTGGCATTGCGGTGAGCGATTCGGGTTGGGAAAACTGCGAAATAATGAACCCACCGGACTCGCATCAGCCCCTGGGCCCCTTTGGGTTGGAAGGGCTTGTTGGAAAGGTGGTCACATCGCAGCGCGGGTTTTTTACGAACGATCCCGGCCACCCTCCCGACAACGACGGCCTGCCTGAAGGCCATGCCCCTCTCAGGAATTTCCTTGGCGTTCCGCTTCTGCTGGAGGGCGAAATCTACGGCATTGTGGCAGTCAGCAACCGGGAAGGCGGTTATCAGCAGGAGCACCTTGACGACCTGAAAAGCCTGGCTCCCAGCGTTGTAGAATCCTTTCAGCGCCAGGCGGCGGAAGCGTCCCTTCACCAGAAGGAACAGCTCTACCGGACGCTGGCGCGCCACTTCCCCCACAGCGCATCCTTTATTTTGGACGATGAGCTGCGCTATGTCCTGGCCCAGGGCCAGGCCCTCAGTTTGGTTGGCCTAACCCCGGAGGATTTTGAGGGCAAGACGATCTGGGAGGCGAACCCGCCCGAAGTTGCTGCCGACTATGAACGCTATTTTAGACAGGCTTTTGAAGGAGAAGGTTTTGAGTATGAGCATGAGGTGGAGGGCCGAACATTCATCTCTTCGGGTGTCCCGGTTTACGCTGACAAGGGTACCATTCCCTATATCCTGACGGTATCCTACGACATCACCGACCGCAAGCGGTCGGAGATCGCCCTTCAGCTCAGCGAAGAGCGCCTGCGCCTGGCCTCGGCTGCGGCTGGCATGGGTGTGTTTGAATGGGACCTGGTTGGAGACTGCTGCAAGGCGCAAAACAAACGGATGCTGGAAATCTTTGGGCGCCCCGGAGAGGACCAATCTCTGAGCCGGGAGGAGCTTGTCAACGATTTCATCCTCCCGGAAGACCGGGCTGACCTCGAATCTGCCCTTGCCCAAGCCCCCCTGAATAACGGCTTTCTCCGGGAGACCTGCCGAATCAGGCGCCAGAACGATGGCCAAATCCGTTGGATTGATATTTCGGGGCAGATCGGCCAGGACCCTGAAAGCGGCAGCCTGCGGGTCATCGGCGTTTGTCAGGACATCACCAAGAAAAAAGTCACGGAAAAGGAGCGGGAGCAGCTTCTGGCGGAGCGCACCGCCGTGATGGACAGCATGTCCGAGGGGCTGATCCTGGTCAATATGGATGGGCACATCATTTATCAGAATCCGGCCTCGATTCGGATCCAGCATTATTCATCCAAGGCGCAGATCAGATTGCCCCGGGAGCCAGCGTTTGATCTTTGGGATATCTATGATCTGGACGGAAACCGGATTCCCCTGGAGAAACTGCCGATCAATCGTGTCATGCGGGGGCAGGCGTTTGAAGAGGTTGAATTGCACTGGGTCAGAACGGATATGGAGTATGAATACTACGGCAGCTTCACCGGTTTTCCGGTTTACGGCAGGAGCGGAGAACTGCTGTGCATGATGCTCACCTTCCGGGATATCACCCAGCAGGTTCTGGCGGAACGGGAACTGGCCAAGGAGCAGGAGCTGTTCCAGGCCATCTATGATTCGATCCCGGTCATGCTGGCAATTTACGATCCGGAAATCAATGAAGTGGTCGTGAATAAATCTGTCCATCAGATCACCGGATGGACGGCGGACGATCTGGCGGAGACCACCATCATGGAACTTGCTTATCCTGATCCGGAGTACCGGGCTGAAATTGCAGATTATATGAGGGCGCTGTCACCCGGGTTCCGGGATATTTCAATGTGCACCAGAGACGGCCGCTTCATTGAGACCAGTTGGGCAAACGTCAGACTGGATGATGGGCGTCAGGTTGGAATCGGCATTGATATCTCCGAAAGGAAACAGGCTGAAGAAGAGCTCAGGCAGTATGCCAATACGCTGGAACTCCTCCATGACCTGGATGAGTCCATTCTTGCGGCGAGGACGCCCCGGGAAGTCGCCCGGAAAGCGGTCGAAAAAATTCCGGAGATCATCCCCGCATGCCGGAGGGTGAGTGTGGTCACCCTGGATCCTGACCAGCGGAAGGTTGCGGTTCTTGCCGCATGTTCCCGAAATGGGGCCGGGATCGAGACAGAGGATGAAAGCGGTTTTGGTGAGGATTGCGATGCGATTATTGAAAAGCTTTCCCGGGGCGAGGAGGTGCAGGTCAATGATATTGATGCACTGGCGGAGGGGTCGGAGTCTCTTGCCCGCCTTGTTGAGAAAGGGATCCATGCGGTGACCTATTACCCGATCCGGATTAGCGATCATTTGGTGGGCGCTTTATCCCTCGGGTTTGAAGACGAGAAGAATATTACGAAGAGGCAGAAAGAAATCATCCAGGAGTTGATCCTGCCGATTTCCATCGGAATGGAACAGTCTCGCCTGCACAATGAAGTCCAGGATCATGCCAAAATATTGGAAAGGCTGGTCGCTGAAAAGACAAAAGCCCTCCGGGAAAGCGAAATCCGACTGAAGCTGGCCATCTCTGCAGCCAAAATGGGGACCTATTCCCGCAACCTGACCACCGGGGAAGATTACTGGTCTTCGGAATTCCTGGAGATCCTCGGGCTGGAAACCGGGAGCGATGTTGAATTGGTGGATGGCCTGCCGGCCGTCATCCATCCGGATGACCATGAACGGGTCCTGGAAGAATCGCGGCAGCACAGCGGAGGTGAGGCGGAAGCGGATTTCCAGACGGAACACCGGATCATCCGGCCTGATGGCGCTGTCCGATGGCTGCAGATCCGGGGTCAAATGGAATATGATCAAGCAGGACGGCTTATAAGCTCATACGGTATTGCCATGGATATCACCGAAAGGAAAATGGCAGACCTTGACCTGGAAGTTCAGAAAAAACTTCTGGAAGCCATAATCAATCATATTCCTGTTGGTGTGTCATTGATCAGCGGCAAAGATTTCCGGGTGATATTGGCGAATCCGGCGTATAAGTCCTTGCTGCAGGGACAGGAAATGGAAGGACATACCGTCTCTGAGATCTGGTCTCATCTGGACAAAGACTTTAATCCCTTTTTCCAACAGGTGCTGGAGACAGGAGCGCCATTTTCCAGAGAGGATGACCCGGTCGCCATCCGGAGAGAGGCAAACGGGCCGTTCGAGGAAGCATTTATCACCTGGTGGCTTTTTAAAGTTAACATACCCGGCGAAGAAGAACCGGGCCTTCTCAACATCAATTTCGAAACAACTGAGAGGCGGCTGGCTCAGGCTGCGTTGATCGAGGCTGAAAAACTGACCACCATCGGCCGGATGGCCGCCTCCCTGGCTCATGAGATCAACAACCCGATCCAGTCCGTGGTGGGCTGTCTGGGGCTGGCGATGGAATTGCAGGAGGAAGGAGAAGACGCTTCCCGATTCATGGGCGTCGCCATGGACGAACTGACCCGCGCGGCCCGCATTGTTCACCGCCTGCGCGATTTGGGGAAACAATCGGAGAGCGAACGAGAGGTCAAGAATATTAACGAGCTGATAGACAAAGTTCTTGTGCTTACAAAAAAACAGGCGGAGAATCAAATGGTGGAAGTGCAATGGAAGCCAAACCCCAAGCTCCCCAAGGTTTTGTTGGATCCGGATCAGATTCAACAGGTCTTCCTGAACCTGGTTCTGAACGCGATTGAGGCTATGCCCGATGGCGGCACGTTGACGATTGGAACACAAGAAACGGAAAACCCGGACGGGATCCGAATTCAGTTCAAAGACACCGGGATCGGGATTGACCCGGAAACGCAGAAAAAACTGTTTCAGGCTTTCCAGAGCACAAAGGAACTTGGGTTGGGGCTGGGCCTGTTTGTCAGCAGAAAGATCGTCCACAAGCATTCAGGACATATATCTGTGTCAAGCGAAGCGGGCGAAGGTTCGGAATTCACAATCTGGCTGCCCTTTGTTCCTTCATCCTCCTGAGCCTCTCTGCGAGGATGCGCAGTGGGGTCATCCAGGCAAGCGCTATCCAGAAGGACGTATTTGAATGGAATATCTTGTCTTCCTCCGGTCGGGTCAGGGCCTGCTATATCCGATCCCCTTCCATCAGATCCAGACGAAGGAAGCGGGTGTGGCAGGCCGGGCCGCTGCCCAGGCCGATCTGGCCCCGCAGGCGAGGCGCCGCATCGTCCCGGACGGTCAGCAGGGTTTCCCCGTCAACCCCCAGGGTCAGTTCGCTGCCCCGGGCCGAGGCGGAAAGGTCATAAACCCTGCCCGGCTCCCAGGGAAAGGCTGCTGCAGCCAGGGCATGAAATTCCCCCTCCAGCTTTTTATAGATCCCGACCTCGCCCAGCGCCATGAAACCCAGGGCATAGCCCGACAGGGCGCCCCCCACCCGCAGGAGGACATAATGCCGGGGGCCGGTCACCGGCTCCAGGGCGACCGAGAGGTCCACATCCCCCCAGTCGGGGTCGCCGGTGTGGGACTCGTTGTGTCCCACGCCGCTGCCGCAATAGGCGCCGCCTTCCACGCGCCAATAGCCGCTGCAGGTGGTGAACTGGGTGGTGGTCTTGCCATTGGGCGCCAGACCCCCCAGATTCAGGGAATACCGGACCCCACCCCCCCAATCGAGGGCATCCACAAACACATGCCCGGACCAGGGCGTTTCGGCGGTGGTGCGAATCACGACGCCCAGATGCGAGACGGTCAGATTCTCCTCCGGGGGCACGGTCATCTCCAGTTGCGTCCAGGCCCCGGGGGTTAAGGCCCGGCTGACAGCCTGATGGCGATATCCGCTGACGCGATCCTCCAGGAACAGGCCAGCGCGGAGGGCGTCCGGAAAGCTTTCCGGCAGATAGACCTGCAGGCTGACCGTCTGCCCTGGGAAGACCCGGGGGGAGAAGCTGGCTTCATACCAGTTCGCGGTCAATTCGTCCACCCAGAGGTAAGTGCGGAGAAAAACCCGGGCTTCACCGCGGCTTTCCAGGTGATCCAGGCTGAGGCGCAGGCTGCCCCGGCCAACACAGGCCCGATCCGGGGACCAGGTCAGGTGCGCCAGACGACAGCCGCGCCCTTCGGCGGCCATCCCGTGGGTTGAACCGGGATAATCAAAGTGGCAGCGGGGCAGGCCCTCCCCCACCGGCGGCAGGCCGGCAAAGCGCCGCCCGCAGTTTTCCAGGAACAGGGCGGTATCCGGAATGGGGGCGATATTCCGGGCCCCGACCAGGCTGGCGCTGACCACGAAATCCCGCAGGGGCTTGCGCCAGTCCGCCGCAATCCCATCCAGGCCCGCAGCCACGCCCAGGACGGCGCCCACATTGCCGACATTGCAATCGGTATCCCAACCGCAGAGGTTGGTGATGACGAGGGAATCGGTAAAATCACCACCGCCATAGAGCAGGCCAAGGACGATGACGGCCCCGTTTGGGATGATGTGCACCAAGCCCGGATAGCGATGATAGCCCCAGGCCTCCGCAACATGCGCCCGGGCCGCGCGCCAATCCTCGGGATGGTCCCAGTGGAAGCGCACCACATCCCGCACCATCCGGGCATATTCGCAATCGTCCGGGATGACGCTCAAGCCGGCGGCCACCAGCCGGGCGGGATCTTCTTCGGAAAAGGCTGCGCTGACCATGGCGGCTACAAAGCGCCCGCCGTGCACCCCCTCCCCATCATGGGAAACCCGGGCCGCTTTCCCGGCCAGATCCGCCGCGGCCCGCGGGTCATTGGGCAGGACCAGGCCCCAGATATCGCTGAAGATCTGCCCGCCGATCTGCTCGCTGAGGGCCTTGCCATTGAGAGCCGCCGATCCGGAGCGTGGGGCTTGGATCCCCTCCAGGAGGTTGATAAAGGCGGTATGTTCGCTGGAAATGCCATAGCCCCCGCGCCAGATGGCCCCCCGCTCCCTGCTCAGACGGTTCAGCCAGGTGCGGCCGAACTCCGCCGAGGTGATCCGGGCGGGGTCCTTCCGGCCCGCCATTCCATGCATCATGACCAGAGGCATGATCAGGTCGTCATCGGGCTTGAAGAATTTCTCGCCGTCCTGCAGATAGTCCGTCATCCGGCCGATGTTGTCGCGGATCTCCTCATAGGTCCAGCCCTCAAGGGGGCCGCCGAAATGCACGCCGATGCATTTTCCCAACCATCCGGCATAGACCTGGTCATGATACGCAGGGGGAAGGGGTTTCTCAGACATAGGATTCCTTTCGGATTCAGGGCTGGGCGGCATCCGGCAGGTTCGCCGGTTGCACCCTTTCATTGTAATACGATTGACGGGGATGCGCGCCCGCGCAGGGCGGCATAATAAACCGGCTGGCCAGCACCGCGGCAAGACGCCCTTAAATGGCATGGCGGCTGCACCAGGCAACCGCCATGCGAAGCTATCTGCGAGTCAGCATCGGGCCCCAGAGGGCCTTCGCAGTTCACAGCACTGTATAATGCACCAGTTGAACCCCATCCAGCATCTTTGTCTCCAACCATTCAAGCTGCACGGGCTCCTCATAGGCCGCCCCGCCCGGGCCCTCAACAAAAGCCGGCGCTTCCTTGCTGCCCGTGACCACCGGCACCACAAAGAGATAGACATCATCCACCAGGCCCTGGTTGAGCATCAACCAATTGATTGTGGCGCCCCCCTCCACCATCAGACGCTGGATGCCCTTCTCCGCCAGGTAGGCCATGTAGTCCGGGAGAGAGACATAAGGCCCTGATCCGCACAGGGCCACATCCACACCCTTCTCCTTCAAGGCCGCCACATAGTCCGGGTCGGTCTGTTCGGTCACCGCCACAATGGTTGGGGCCTGACCGTCATTGAAGACCTTGGCGTCCAGGGGGATGGCCGCCTCGGGGTCCACGATCACCCGGGTGGGGTTTTCACCCTCCGCGTGCCGGACGGTCAGGGAGGGGTTGTCAATCACCACCGTGTTCCCGCCTACCATCATTCCATCGAAGACAGTGCGCCAGTGGTGGTGTTCCTTCAAAACGGCCTCGTTCAGATACTTCCCGAAGGAACCGCTGCTCACTCCGCGGCCGAGGGATAATTTTCCATCCAGGGACACCGCGGACATAATCGTAACGTGGGGGGATTTTTTCGTCATCGTCTACGCCTTTCTAACCGCCTCGGCGGCCTTCATCATTTCCCGCACCCGGTCGGGGTCCACCGGATTGGTATAGACACCGTCTTTCTTGAAATACGAGCCGACAATGGCCCCATCCGTTGGCCCCAGAAGGGACTCTGCGTTCTGAGGTTTGATGCCGCTCCCCAGGATCACGGGGGTATCACCAGCCACCTTCTTGGCTCGAATCGCGACCTCAACGGGAGGCGCGCTGCCGGTGGCCGCGCCAGTGACAATCAGAGCGTCCACCCCGCTGACCACCGCATCCAGGGTGGATTCTTCGATCTCCCGCAGGGCCAGGGGTGTGGAATGCTTCACGTGGACATCGGCATACAGGTCTATATCCTCGGCGTCAATCAATTTACGATAGCGGAACACACGCCGGGGGCGCCCCTCAAAGATGCCGAAGCTGGAGACAATGGCCTCATTGAAGCTGACCGTGCGCACAAAACTGGCGCCGGCGGCCTTGGCCACAGCCAGAGCGGAGGCGTCGCCAGGTTCCATGATCACCACCACCCCCACCGGGACATCCGCGATCTTGACAATTTCGTGGACGATCACCGCCATAGCAGCGACGGTTTCCGGACCGATGTCCGGATCATGGGGAAAATCGAAGGAATTTTCCACCAGGATGCCGTCAATTCCCCCCGCCAGGAGGGCTTTTGCATCTGTGAGAGCAGATTCCAGGACGTGCGGCATGTTCTTAAACCCCGGATAGCCGGGCATGGTTTTCAAGTTGACCATCCCGATAATGGGCTTTGCCGTACTGAAGACATTGAGCATGATTCCTCCTCATTAAACCAGTTGTATGACAACTTACATCTTGGATATTCATAGTGTATCATTCCAGGGCTTCTCTGTCAACATTTCCATAAATTTCCGGAGTTGTTTGTTAAAAATTTCACAATTTTCCCGTTTTTTGATTAACAAACGGTTAACTATTGACAAAGCTGATGAAATTATCTATACTCTTAACAAGCTATCTGTTTGATGTCATACAAGTTCACAAAAGGAGAAAAGAGCCGTGGAACAGCCAAAAATCAAAAAAATTGGCAGAAATACGACGGTGGTCGAGCAAATTCACACCTATTTGCTTCAACTGATCAAAGACGGCCTTCTGAAACCGGGCAAGCAGCTCCCCTCGGAACCAGAGCTGGCCAGACAGCTTTCTGTCAGCCGCATTTCCCTCAGGGAGGCCTTGCAAAAGCTGGAAGCCGAGGGCGCCATCGCCAGAAAACGCGGCGTGGGCACCTTTGTGATCGGCCCCCCGGCCGCCATCCAGGTCGGTTTTGAACGCCTGCACTCCCTTTCGGGGAGTCTTGTGTCCAAGGGGCGCACCCCCGGCACGACCAAAACCCTGATAGAAACCGAACCGGCCGACGAGCAGCTCGCCCAGGACCTGAACCTTGAGCCCGGTCATGAAATGGCCGTCATCAAGCGGCTGCGCACCATTGACGGCAAACCCCTGTGCTGGAACATTGACTACCTGAGCCGGGAGCGCCTGCCCGAAGACATCAGCCCCAAGGACCTCGGGCTTTCTTTATACAACTATCTGGAAACCCAATGCGGGATCTTCATCAACCACACCTCGGCTCACATCTACCCCGCCCTCTGCGACACGGCCCTCAGCAAGATCCTCAACACCCCGGAGGGCACCCTTTTGATCAAGGTTGTGCAAACCCATTATCTGGCGGACAATACCCCGGTCTTATTCTCCGTGCAATGGTTCCTGAACAGCGAGTTTGATCTCGTTGTGAGCAGAACCCGCTGAAACCAACACCCTTCATAGAAAAGGTAGCCCTATGACACATGCAACCAGCAAACTGCCCACCACCATGCAGGCCCCGGGGATCTACGGAATCCCCAAGGACATTCGCGTGGCCGATCTGGACGTGCCCCAGGTTGGCCCTGAAGATATCCTCCTGAAGGTGGACACCTGCGGTTTGTGCAACAGCGAGGTCAAGCTGGCCGTCCGCGGGCATCCCCTCCTGGATCACATCACCCCTCCGCTGGTCCTCGGGCATGAGTTCTGCGGGGAAGTGATCGCCATCGGCGAGGGGGTGAAGCGATATCACACGGGAGAACGCTATGTGGTCATGTCCCTGGTGCCCTGCGGAACCTGCGACCAGTGCCGCAAGGGACGGCTGAATCTCTGCCGCAATTACGGCCAGAGCCTCCTCACGCCGGGGGGGTTTGCGCCCTATGTCCTTGTGCCGGGCAATCGGCTGGACCGGCGCCTGTTCAGGGTCCCGGATGGGCTGGACGACCAGACAGCCGCCCTGGCGGAACCCCTGTCCTGCGCTATCAACGGCATCGAAAGGGCCGGCCTCTCCCCTGGCGACAGCATTGCCATCCTGGGCGCCGGCTTCATGGGGCTCCTGCTGACGCGGCTGGCCCATTTTTCCGGCGCCAGCCGCATCATCAGCATTGACAGATATCCCCAGCGTTTGGAAGTCGCCAGAGCATTTGGCGCCACAGACACCATCAACTTTGAAAACGTGACGGATCCCCGGGCCCAGGTCCTGGAGATCCTTGGTGGACAAGGCCCGGATGTGACCATTGAAGCCACGGGCAACCCCAGAGCCTACGAACAGGCTGTGGCGATGGTCAACGCCAAGGGGGGCAGGGTGGTGTTCTTTGGCGGCGTTCCCAAAAACGCCACCATCACCATAGACCCCAACAAGATTCACTACGGCGAGGTCGAAATTACCGGTAGCTCCAGCAGCCTGCCCATACACGTAGAAAAGGCCCTCAGTTTGCTGGCTGCGGGAAAGATAGACACCACCCTGCTGATCACCCACCATATGTCAAGCCTGGATCTGGCCGAGGCCATCGAGATGGCCGTGAACAAAACCGCCATTAAAATCATGCTGAAGACAGCGGCCTAACCCACAGAGAGGAACCCATGTCAGGTAAAGAACTCAGATTATCCCGAATTTTTCAACAAGATCGCAAAGCCCTGGTCCTGGCCATGGACCACGGTTCCGGCATGGGCCCCGTGCCGGGCCTGGCCGAACCGGAAAAGAGCATCGGGGCAGCCATCGCCGGGGGCGTGGATGCCGTCCTGACCACCTACGGCATCGCCAACCGGTTCCCGGGACTTTTCGCCCGCACCGGATTGATCCTGCGGATGGACGGCGGTTTCACCATTCTGACCGGCGGGTTTGAACGCATGGATCTGGTTCTGGAAGCGGAAACGGCCCTGCGCCTGGGCGCCGATGCTGTTTGCTGCATGGGTTTTGTGGGCGGCGCGGCGGAAAGCCGTTCTCTGAAATATCTGAACCGCCTCGTGCAGGACTGCGCTCCCCTGAACCTCCCGGTGATGGCCGAAATGCTTGTCATGGATGAGAAGGGAGGCGCCCCCGACCTGGTGGCCCTGGCAGCCCGGACCGGGGTGGAAGCGGGAGCAGACTTCATAAAAACCACCTTCACCAGCGGCCGGGAGGACTTTGCCCCTGTGGTGGAGGGCAGCTTCCGGCCCGTCCTTGTGCTGGGCGGCTCCAAAAAAGACGACCTGGACTTGCTGAACAACGTTCATCAGGCCATGCAGGCCGGCGCAGCCGGGGCCGTCATCGGCCGGAACATCTGGCAGCACAAAGACCCCCGGGCCATCAGCCAGGCCCTGGCCCTGGTCGTGCATGAGGGCCGCACGCCGGAAGAAGCCTATGCCCGGGCCGGACTGAAGGATTAATCAACATCACAAAGAAAAAGGATTGAACCGCTATGGCCATCAGCCTCATTCGCATTGACGACCGGATGATCCACGGTCAGGTTGTGATGTCCTGGATCCGCCACACCGGAAGCCAGGCCATCCGCCTGATTGATGACCGGGTGGCCGCCGACCCCGTGATGAAGGAGATCATGCTGGCAGCCGCCCCCGACCATCTCGATGTGGATATTGTCACCCAGGACCAGGCCGGAACCGATTTCCAGGGCTGGAAGGACACTGAAAAGAAATTCATGATCATCGTCCGGACGCCCCAAACCCTGGTTAACCTCCTGGAGAAGGGCGTGCCCATGGAGACCGTCAATCTGGGCGGTCTCGGCATGGCCCCCGGAAAAAAGAAAATCTATCGCAATATTGCCGCTTCTGCGGAGGAAAGAAAAGCCCTATCAACCTTGCTGGACGAGGGGATCAACATTTATATCCAGATGATTTCCACGGAAAGGAGGATTGAACTCACCCAAAAAACGCTCAACGATTAATGCCTTGATCACAGTTACCATAGCAGCAATTTTTCTGTCAAATCCTTATCGTTTCAAAGGAGGCATGCATGTCAACCTTACAAGCGGTGTTGTTTGCCCTCGTGACGACCATCTGGGGCAACTTCATCAACGCACCCAATACCCTGATCTTCATCGGTGTGACCCCGCTGGCAGGGGGCCTGATTACCGGTTTGGTGTTGGGCGACCCCATGACGGGTCTCATCGCCGGCGGGTATATCCAGGTGGCCTATCTCGGCTGGGTGACCGCAGGCGGCGCTCTGCCATCCAATATGTTCCTGGCCGGCTATTTCGGCACCGCGCTGACCATTTTGTCCGGCGCTGACCCAACCACCGCCCCCGCCCTGGCCATTCCCATCGGCTTGCTGGGCGTCCTGGGCCACCAGGCGCAGATGACGATCAACGCCTTTTTCGTCCATCAAGGGGATAAGTTCGCAGAAAAGGGCAATTTCAAAGGAATTGTGCTGATGCAGACCGTGGCGCCCGTGCTCCTGAATGTGCTTCTCTATGGTGTCCCGGCCTTCCTGCTGATCCAATTTGGTTCCGGCATCGTCGAAACCACCTTCCAGCAAATCCCCCAATGGCTTGTCAATGGCCTCAGCTTCACGGGCGCCATGATGCCCGCCCTGGGTATCGCCATGCTGCTCTATTACATGGGCAAGAAATATCTGCTGCCCCTGTTCTTCATCGGCTTCTTCATGGTCCTCTACCTGGATCTGGGCCTCAACGCCATGGCCATTTTCGGCATCCTGATCGCGCTGATCTATTACCTGCAAAAGACCCGGGAAGGAGCTTTGAGCAATGGATAAGAAACTTTCAAAGAAAGACCTCTTCTGGTCCTATTTCCTGTGGCTGAACTGGTCACAACAATCCTACAACTATGAGCGACTGCAGGCGATGGGCTTCACCTTCGCCCTCATCCCTGCCATCAAGAAACTTTATGACAAAGTCGAAGACCAAATCGCAGCGTTGAAACGTCACATGGTCTTCTTCAACACAGAACCCTCCCACATCGGCATCTCGATTCTGGGAATGGTGCTGGCCTTGGAAGAAAAGAAGGCCAACGGCGGAGAGATCACGGACGAGGATATCAACGCGGTCAAGATCGGCCTGATGGGCCCATTGGCCGGCGTGGGCGATTCCTGGTTCCAGGGCATTGTTTTTCCGATCCTGCTCTCCCTGGGCGCCAGCATGGCCATCGAAGGGAACTACATTGGGCCTTTCGTCTTCGTGATCCCCTTCCTGATCCAGATGTTCGCCATCGGGTGGACCACCTTCAACCTCGGCTACAACCAGGGCAAATCGGCCATCGCCAACATCCTTGGCAACAAGAAATTCAAGGTCGCCATCGAGGCCCTGACCGTGCTGGGCATGCTGGTGGTCGGGACCATGGCCGCTCAGCGTGTGGGCATTGCCCTCAACATCGGCTTCACGGTGGGCCAGACTCCGGTTGACCTGCAATCCATTCTGAATTCTCTGGCCCCGGGCCTGGTGCCCCTGCTGATTGTGCTGGGCGTTTACGGCCTGCTTTCCAAGAAGGTCAACCCGATCTGGATCGTGCTCCTGCTGTTCGTTCTGGGCATTTTGGGCAGCCTCCTGGGCTTCCTGAAGATCCCCGGCGCTGGCGGCTAGGCCGACGACTCCATGCTGAAAATCATCATCGTCTCCCATGGGAATCTGGGCCAGGAAATGTTGAAAAGCGCCGAGATGATCATGGGAGAACAAGACAACATCGAAACCATCTCCCTGGAGGTTGGCCAGTCCTTTGAAGCCTTCATCGAAACCGTCCGCAAAACAGTGGATGAACTGGTTGAATCCGGGACCGAAACGCTGATGTTGGTGGATCTCTACGGCGGGACCCCTGCAAACACCGTGGCCGCAACAACGCGGGGAAAGCCGATCTATGCCCTGACAGGAGCCAACCTCCCGATCTTGCTTGAGGCGCTGGCTCGCAGGGGCGCTGATCCTGCTGAAGATCTCATTGAAACCCTGCGGGATCTGGGAAGAGAATCCATCAGAATACTCAACCAGCCTTCCTGAGAGAAGGTTCGGACGCCGTCCGGTCTGCTTGGCCGGGCGGCGTCCACGTATGCCTTGAGGGAGCGGTATGACAAACCCATCCTACGAAGACATCTATCAAACCATCCAGCAAGCCCCCAGACCGGTTGAGGTTATCATTGATTTGATGAAGAGCACCCCCCTCCCGGAGGGAACCCGGGTGGAGAAGGCTGGCATGGAACACATTCCAGCAGCCTGGATCACCCCGCCGGAAGTTGAAGGACAGCGCACCCTGGTCTACTTCCATGGGGGCGGGTACACCAAAGGGGGCATTGAAACCCATCAAGGCCTGGTGGCGCACATGGCCCAGGCCGCCCGGGCCCGGGCCTTCCTGATGGACTATCGTCTGGCGCCCAAACACCCTTTCCCGGCAGCGCTCAACGATTGCTACCGGAGCGTCCTCTGGCTTTATGAGGAGGGCGTCCCCCCGGAAAGCCTGTGCATCGCCGGGGACTCCGCCGGGGGCGGGCTGACCCTGGCGGTCTCGCGCAAGTTGAAAAATCAGGGCAAGCCCCTGCCTGCTGCCCTGGTGTGCCTGTCACCCTGGGTAGATCTGACAAACAGCGGGGAAACCATGATCACCCGAGCAGAAGAAGACCCATGGCTGAATAAAGCGGATCTGGATGAATGCGCCCGGGCCTATCTCCCCCATCAGAACCGCACACATCCCCTGGCCTCGCCCCTCTTTGCGGACCTGGCAGGCCTGCCCCCCTTGCTGGTGATGGTGGGCACCCGGGAAGTCCTCCTGGCCGATTCACAACGCCTGGCAGACAAAGCCCTTCGCGCGGGTGTTCCCACCACCCTGGTGGTGGCGCCGGAGATGATCCACGTCTGGCCCCTGCTGGTCACCCGCATCCCGGAGGCGGCCGACGCCATGCAGGAGATCGGGGCCTTTATGGAAAAAATATCTAAGCGGGGATAGGGCAGTCTCAGATTTCCGCAAGGTGCAGGCTCTTCACAACCCAGCCTAGGGACGGCGCAGGAAACTCCATCGCACCGGGATTCGTTGTCTTCGTTGTTTTTGTGTGATTGAAAAATTGGGTTGTGTTTTTTGAAAAGTTAATGGCTATACGAATTAATCTCCCGCCCTCCACACCCCCGAAAGCTGAACACACCGCCTCACGGTTGCCAGTCCTTACAGTTCAGGGATTCCAATGCCTGCCGGGCCAGGGAGCGAAC
>DAOTUG010000035.1:0-4242 GCA_034437335.1 Anaerolineaceae bacterium | reverse complement strand
CTGGACCTTCTGGAGGCAGTCAACCGATTTGCCGAAATCTTCTGGGAGATAAAGGGTGTGGAGACCAAACGGGTGGCGGCTCCTTATGCCCCCGGTGAAGAAATCGTGCACCCTGTGCTCTAGGGCCGTGCTGCGTCTTCTCAAGATCCGGGGCCACAGCATGTATCCCGATTTCCGGCAGGGGGATTTTGTGCTGGTGGTCCGGTTCCCCTTTCCTTCGGGTAAAATCAGGGCTGGCGATGTGGTCGTCCTTCGCCAGCCCGGGGTGGGACAGCTCATCAAGCGCGTCCACCGGGTGCTGGATGCCGGGCGCGCCTACACGGTGCGCGGCACGCAGATTGACAGCACCGACAGCCGGAGTTTTGGCCCGGTGCCCTCGGAGGGCATCCTCGGCAAGGTGATCTGGCATATCCGGCAGCCCCGGGAATCTTCAGGAAAGGGATCCCTGTGAACATTGCACTCTGATTTTCTATTGCTTCTTACGGCCGCCATCTGGGGCTTTGCCTTCGTCGCACAGCGCGTGGGCATGGACCACATGGGGCCTTTCACGTTTAATGCCGTCCGGTTCAGCCTGGGTGCGCTGTCCCTGCTGCCCCTGCTGGCCTGGCAGCGCCGCAAGGGCGTGGACAGGCCGGAAATTTCCCCTCGGAGACGGGCCCTCGCCATTGGATTGACGGGCTTGGTTCTGTTTGCCGGGGCTTCTCTGCAGCAAATTGGCCTGGTGGGCACCACTGCCGGCAAGGCCGGATTCATCACCGGATTATACGTTATCCTGGTGCCTCTCCTGGCCCTGGTCTGGGGCCGGGGCACTCGTCTCGCTCACTGGGTGGGCGCCGTCCTGGCGGCGGCAGGTTTGTACCTGCTCTCGGTCCGTTCGGGATTCACGGTGTCGCCCTATGACCTGGTGGTCCTGGCCGGGGCCTTTGTCTGGGCCGGCCATGTGCACCTGATCCACCGCTTTTCCGGCCGGCTGGGGCCCGTGCGTCTTGCCGTGGGGCAGTTTGCCGTCTGCGGTGCGCTCAGCGCCGGCACAGCCCTGGCCGTGGAAACCCCAACCTGGGCTGCCCTCCGGGGTGGCCTGTGGCCATTGTCCTACGGGGCCTTTCTGTCCGTGGGTTTGGCCTACACCCTGCAGGTGGTGGCCCAGCGCCGGGCTGACCCAGCCCACGCGGCCATCCTTCTCAGTCTGGAGGGGGCCTTTGCCGCTCTGGGCGGGTGGCTGGTATTGGGGGAGGCCCTCACCGGGCGCGACCTGGCCGGCTGCGCCCTCATGCTGGGGGGCATGCTGGTATCCCAGCTTGTGGGGGGCGGGGGACAGAAAACCGGGGGGAAACAGTCAGCCGCTCAGCCTTGATAGCAGTCCCATTTTGTTTATAATGAGTGCGGCAGGTCTCCGGGTGCACACTGGCTGCGCCTTCAACACTGGTTTCATTATTGGAAAGGATAACAGGATGGCATTATCGGTCTCTGATTCATTTGGCGGCGCCCTCAACCCCCATTGGAATCGCATGGCCATCGGCTGCACCCGGGTGGTGGAGGATGGTTCCCTGCGGCTGATTCTGGAGGAATCGCCTCCCAGCCAGGCCATCTCCCAACTAGACGATTATATCAACCATCCCCGCAAGGACTATCTTTGGGCGCCGCCCGTGCGCCTGATGGCCCGGCTGCGCACCTCTCATCCGGCCGGAGAGCTTCTGGGGACGGCGGGGATCGGGTTCTGGAACAATTTTGGTCCCCTGTGGTCTGACCGCATGGAGATCAACCCCAACTGGGTCTGGCTGTATTACGCTTCGCCGGAATCCAATCTCTCCCTGACGGACGGCCCTGTGCATGGCTGGAAGGCGTCCATCGTCCGGGGCGGCAAGGGCGGGCGCGTTTCCATGGCGGTGACCAACTGGCTGATGCAGTTTCCCCGGATTGGCAAGGCCCTGTCCGGGGTGCGGATGCCGGCGGATGAGGTGTCTTTGGATGGGGTAGACTTCACCGCCTGGCATGATCTGATCATCGAGTGGCTGCCGGATTCTGTGCGCTTTGATCTGGATGGCGAGACGGTCATGGCGGTGGATGTTGTCCTCCCGGCCCCAATGGGCTTTGCCTGCTGGATTGACAACAACTTTGCCAGTTGCGACCCGGCCGGTGATATCCAGATCGGCAGCCTGGCTATTCCCGACCGGCAGGTTTTTGAAATCAGTCAGATTGCGATTGAAACATTGGCTGGGTAGCGCTTGATCCCGATGGGTCAGCGTCGGCGCGGCAGCCGGTCAACTTCCCGGACCCGAATTTCAGCCTGTCTGCCCGGATACCGGCTTAACAGGAAGAGGGCCATTGCCTCAATCAGTTCTCGCAGGAAAGCTTTCATGGGGATCTCCCTTCAGATGTCCCGTCGGCTGCATGCTGCCAGCAAATCATATCAAATAGATAACTATATAATAACAAAATATTTCGCATTGGACAAGACCTCGCAACCCGCTTTCTTGTGAAGGGAGGGCTTTTGCAATTTGCACGGTGACACCCCCTTCAGATAGTGATATGATTTAATCAGGATGACACCTGTTCAGCCTGTGACCCCCGAAGCGGAGGAAAAATGCCCCCTGATACGACTCTGAAAAACCTGGCCTGGGAATGGCCCCTTTCCCAATCCCCCCATCGCGAACCCGAACCGATGAAGATCACCCTAAAATTGCTCTGGGAGATGCTCCCGGCTGTTTTGCGCATCCGGCGTTGGACCCGGGACCAGCGCAAAAAGGGGATGCGTCCCATGTTTGACTTAATCAGCGGGGGCGGTTTTCCCATCAAGCCGGATCTGGGCGTGCCCCTGGGCGGCCTGGGGGGCGGCACGATCACCCGGGGCTGTCGGGGGGATTTTAACCGCTGGGGCCTGAAGCCCGGCGATTATGCCTATCACGCCGTGGCGGCGGATCAGTTTTCCCTGTGGGTTTCCCGGAATGGCGGGGAGGCGGACGCGGTGGTCCTCAACCCGGACGTTCCGGAGGAAAGCCTGCAGAGCTGGGGCTGGGACCTGGACGACTCCCGCGTCACCTACCGCGCGCTGTTCCCCCGGGCCTGGACGGACTATACAGAACCCCTCCCGGACATCAACCTGACCTGCCGTCAGATTTCCCCCGTGATCCCTCACAATTATCAGGAGAGCAGCACCCCGGCCGGGACCTTTGTGTGGACTGTGGAAAACACCGGCGACTCGGAGGCTGAGGTGGCCCTGATGTTCACCTTTCAGAACGGGACCGGGGATGAGAATGACACCGCCGGGGGGCACAGCAACCACCTGATCCGGGAAACATGCTCTCGGGGGGAGGTAGTGGGGGTCGGTCTGAAGCACATCTTCCGGCATCCCAAGCCCCTGGAAGACGGCCAGGACCTGGCGGATCAGGAAATGTACACAGACCCCCTCACCTTTGGAATCGGCGCGCTGGCAACCGAAGAGGTGGATGTCAGCTACCGCACGCGTTTTGTGACCACCTCCAGCGGTGTAGATGTGTGGGGCGATTTTTCCCATGACGGCTGGCTGGCGGATGATGCGGACGAGCGCCCAGCCCCGGATGGGCTGGCCATCGGCGGGGCGGTCTGCGCCCGCGTGCGGGTTCCCGCCGGAGAGAGCCGGGAAATCGTCTTTGGCCTGGTCTGGGATATGCCGGTGGCCCGGTTCCCCCTTGGCACTGGCTGGTACCGGCGCTACACTGCCTTTTATGGCCGGGACGGGGAGGCTGCTCCGGCCTTACTGCGGGACTCCCTGTGCAATTTCCCTTCCTGGGAAGCGGCCATTGATGCCTGGCAGACGCCGGTGATGGAGAACGATGATCTGCCCTTGTGGTACCGGCAGATGCTCTTCAATGAGACCTATTACCTGGTGGATGGGGGCACCATCTGGACGGCGGGCCGGGAGCAGACGGATGAGGCTGCTGAAGACCCCCTGCCGGAGCCGGAGATCGGCCACTTTGGCTACCTCGAAAGCCATGAGTATCGCATGATCAACACCTATGATGTGCATTTTTATGCCTCCTTTGCTCTGGCCATGCTCTGGCCGGCGTTGGAACTGAGCCTTCAGCGGGATTATGCTCACTCCCTGGGAATGGTTGATGACGAAACCTTCACCTATTTCTTCTCAGGAGATAAGGGCCCCCGTAAGGTCAGGAATGTGATCCCCCACGACCTTGGTTCGCCTCTGGAAGACCCCTGGCGGAAGATCAACGCCTATAACGCCCAGGATGTGGCCCGGTGGAAGGA
>DAOTUG010000034.1:0-15152 GCA_034437335.1 Anaerolineaceae bacterium | reverse complement strand
GGATCAGGTGGGATTGATGGATGAACGCTTTGTGATGTATTTTGAGGATGTGGACCTTTGCTATCGGATGTGGGAGGGGGGATGGAAGGTGTGTCTGGTACCAGAAGCTAAGGCATACCATGCAGCGATATCCGAGAGTCGAAATAATCTGATCAGTAGAGCAGGGCTTCGGCATATTGCCAGTGCTATTAAGTATTTTTTGAAGTATAAAGGGCACGCAAGCGCAAGGAAAAAGATGAATAGAAGCTGAACCGCTTACTTGCTTTTTTGATGATAAGGAGAAAATGATTGAAGATTGACACATTATGCGTCATTGGAATGGGATATATTGGATTGCCCACTGCCGGGGTTTTTGCCAATAATGGGCTCTATGTGACCGGGATGGACATCAACAAGCAAATAATTGATAGTTTAAAAGGCGGTGAACTGCATATTTATGAACCAGGTCTGCGGAGCCTTGTTCGGAATGCTTTGAATAGTGGCAATCTGCAAGTTTCCTATCGCGTCGTCCCTGCCGATGCTTTCATCATTGCTGTGCCAACCCCATTCTATGAGGATAAACGAGCTGACTTGCGAGCAGTGATTTCAGCTACCAACTCAATTCTTCCCCATCTGAAGCGCGGCAATCTGGTGATCCTTGAATCCACCTCCCCTCCCCGGACCACAATTGACATTGTAGCACCCATCTTGGAAAAAAGCGGCCTGAAAGCTGGAAGTGATTTTCACCTGGCCTATTCTCCTGAGCGGGTCCTTCCTGGTAGTATCATTAGGGAGCTGGTGGAGAACGACCGTGTTATTGGCGGCATTAACCGGGCATCAGCAGAGATTGGTCGTGATTTGTACCGTGTTTTCGTTAAGGGTGAGATATACTTGACGGATTCGACCACCGCTGAGATGATTAAATTAATGGAGAACACTTCCCGGGATATTAACATTGCTATTGCTAATGAGTTTTCCCGTCTTGCTGAGAAATTCGGGGTGGATATCTGGGAGGCGATCCGGATTGCAAATTTGCATCCCCGGGTTAATATTCTTCGTCCCGGGGTTGGGGTGGGTGGGCACTGCATCAGTGTGGACCCCTGGTTCCTTGTGGAGGTTGCAAAGGAAGAGGCCCAGTTGATTCGGACAGCGCGGATGGTGAATGACACGCAACCGAAATTTGTTGCCCGTTTGATAGAACGGGCTTGCGGAGGCCTGACGGGGGAGAAGATCGCGTTTCTTGGGTTGTCATTCAAGCCCAATGTGGATGATTTGCGGGAGAGCCCTGCGGTTGAACTGGCCCGGCTTCTCTCGAAGGCTGGCGCAACCGTGAAGGCCTATGAGCCTTATAAGATGAAAGGGGGGCTATCGGGTATCATCCAGGTGGATAGTTTAGAAGCATCTCTAATTGATGCAACCATGATTGTCCTGGCAGTGGCCCATGATCAATTTACGTCTCTTCAGCCTTCCGATGTTCGCGGGATGACGAACGCGACAGTTGTTTATGACATTGTTCACAGTTGGGATAAGATGCTCTGGGAAAGAGCTGGTTTTCAATTTTATGGATTAGCCAGGAAATAGTGAATTTGATTTTCTCATTCTTCATTCATCTACAGTGCCCAGCGCCGGAAAACCATTAAACAAATTTCTTGGGGGATTCTCAGGGCGTCTCCTCAGCTTTCTTTTTTAACCGGATGACATCATTTACCGCGAGGACGCCGATGATAATCAAAGCCATTCCAAGGAGTGTGCGAACGGTTATGACTTCGTCCAGTAGAATGGCGCCCCCGAGGATGGAAACGATGGGGATGATGTAGGTTGTCATGGACACGATGGTTGCGCCGTATTTCTGATTGATATGCACATTGAGCAGGTGGCTGGCGAAGGTCCCGATCAGGGCAGCATAGAGCAGGACAGCATAGCCCATCGGATTAACGCCAGAAAAGTCAAATCCGAACACAAAGAAGCTGAGGAGGGTGGAAACGACCAGGGCGACTAGATTGCGGACAGTGGCCACATGCACGGTGTCAAAATCCGCCAGGTGCTTGCGAACATACACGGAACTGAAACCGGAGACGGTGATTCCGCTGATGCTCAGAATGTAGCCCAGGCTGTTGGCCTCCTCGATTTCCGGCAGTCCGCTCTCGCCGGACAGAACCACAAGAACGACGCCCAACAAGGCCAGGATGATCCCAAAGATCTTCCCCAATGTCAGGCGCTCATCCGTGAGGAGGAAATGGGCAAACAGTACGGTCACGGCTGGACCGAAAGCCAGCAGAACGGAGTTCAAGCCGGAGGAGATGTAATTCATCGCCATAATGATGGTATTCATGGAGAAAGCCGTCAGGAGCCCGACCAGGATGCTGCCGAACCAGAAATGCAATGATGTCGGGAATATGGATTCCCCTTTCTTGCGGTTCATCCAGACCACAACTCCATAGCACAGAGAGGCAATTGCTAGCCGGACTGTGAGGTAATTTGAGGTTGAATACTGTCCCACGGAAAATCGGGAGGCCAGGAGGGTGGTCCCATTCATGACGCCTAACAGGACCACGAGGATTGTCTTTTTATTCCTCACCGGGTGTCCCCTGCGCATTGATAGATTTCGTGTTCATGATTTGTCTCGTGAGGTTTTGAGTCTAAGGGTGAGATAGCTGATGACGCTAAAGATCAGGGCGATGACCACGAAAAGGATAAAAGGGGTTTGGGGTTCAAAACCAGCCCAGAGCCTGGCCGCGATCCAACTACTGGGAAAGGAGATCAGGCCGCGCAGCGTCCAGAAGGACCCAAAGGCCAGTCCCAGCCAGCGCTTGGGTACAATTTTGGAGACGAGGGAAGAAAATGCAGGACCCAGCATCGCATTGCCGATCCCAAAGATGAACCATGCCAGGGCAAAGAAAATCATTTTCGGGGCTATGATAAACACCGTCAAGCCGACACCGGCAAAGATGAATCCGGAAGAAATTATGGTTTTCTCGCCGACTTTGTCGGAAAGCGACCCGGCCAGGATGGCAAAGAGCATCGTGGCAATGCCGAACATAGCAGTGGCAACCCCAATTTGCTGGGGATTCAGGCGCGCGATCTGCTCCATATACAGTGGCATCAACTCCCGGGACAATTTTGTGAAAATATCTACCACCCCGGCTGTGATGATCAGCCAGGGAACCAGATTGCCCACCCGGGTCGCTTCGGCTAAGGCGGCTATACCCTGCTGGAGTTTGCCGAACTCCAGCTTTGGTATAAAACCCCGACGGCGGATTTCATAAACAGCCATTCCAAGGCGGAGGAAAAAAGAAAGGGTGTATGGTATGGCACCCACCCACAGGAGCGTTCGAATGTCAAATTGATTGGCGATAAAGCCTCCCAATGGGGGCCCAATTACTGACACCACCGTGAAAAGCGTTGTGGCGATTCCATATACTTTCCCGCGAACGTCCGGATCGGACTGATCAGCGAGAAAGGGGCCGAAACTCGGGGCCACCATCACCTGGGAGAAACTTTCAATGGCAATGGCTACCAGCATGAACTGCCAGGAGCCTGCCAGGATCATCAGAAAAAAGCCAATAATCCCCCCTACACTGCCAATTCCGATGGCTAAAAGCCGTCCAATGGAGTCTGAAACCCAACCGCCAAAAACCTGCAGGAACAGCGGCAGCAGGGCGGCCAGAGTGAAAACCATTCCAACCTGGGTGACTGTGGCTCCCAGCTCATTGGATAGATAAATTGGGAGATACATCCGATACATGTTGCCGGCGAGGTTGGCCAGGATCATACCGGCCAAGAACCACTTCATAACCGGTGAGATGATAGATTTTGGATGATTTGTGGTGCTTGAAGCTGTGTTCATCGTATCACCTTTATCATATATGGGATGTGGTATGGAGGCAGCCAGAATCAGGATCACCTTGAATCCTTCCCCTATTGTCTGCCTCTCTATGTTAGGGGTCAATGGCTTATGTGAGAATTTGCGCTTCCATATCGTCCAACATTGCAGCGGCATCATCAAGGGTCTGTTTTAAGCCTTGATAATAGGCCTGATCCTTCTCCAGCTCGATGGCGGTTGTTCTCAAGATGGCCTGTGTTGCACTTGCCGCAGCGCCGCCGAGACCAACGCGTTTCTCCACAAAACGCCGCGCATCCAAAGCTGATTCGATGAGGGTTGCAGAAATGCTTTTCGCTTCTCCGGAGATTTCTGCTATTTCCTCTTTAAACTTATCAATTGGTATATCGCTGATATCGAGTTTCTGCGCTTGGGAAAACTGCACCAACCGGGAAACGATATGATGCGCGTGTCGAAAAGGTAATTTTAATTCACGCACCAGGGTGTCCGCCAGTTCGGTCACCGTGATAAATGACCCCCGAGCTTTTTCACTGAGGTGCTCTCGATTCACGGTCATTGTCCTGATGACGTCCGCATATAGCGCCAGAATTTCTTTGCCGGTTTCTGCGGCATTGAACAACGAAAAGCCGATCTCATCTTCCACGTCCTGGGTGTCCCCATAAGGAATGCTGTGACATTGGAGGGTAATTGTGTAAGCCAAACCGATCATTCGGCTGAGCCGGGCCCTGAGGTGTTCAATCACCACCGGGTTGCGCTTCTGGGGCATGATGGAGCTGATCTGGATGAAACTGTCATCAATACGCAGCGCGCCGCTTTCCTGAGTGCACCAGAATATGAAATCTTTGGTCATCCGAGAAAGAAACACGCCCCAACCGCTCAACCAACCCGCTAAATCCGTCAGGTTGTCCCCCGCACCAATGCTGTCCTGGGTAGAGCGGATCACCTTGTCAAAGCCTAACAACCGGGCGGAAAGATCCCGATTGATTGCAAATCCGGTTCCTGTCAGGGCGGCTGCTCCTAAGGGGCTCTGGTTATTCAGCGAGTAAACAAGTTGGTACCGGTCAAAGAAGCGCTCAAGGGATTCTAGGACGCCTGCCAGATAGTGAGCCATGGTGGTGGGTTGGGCAGGTTGGGTGTGGGTATATCCCGGCATCAGCGTTTCAAGATGATCTTGGGCAGTATCGAGGAGAACTTTTCGGAATTTTAGGAACAGGCCCCCTAATTCAAGAAGGTCTTCCCGAATCGCCATCCTGGTCAGTGTATATCCCAGGTCATTTCGGCTGCGGGCAAGCTGCAGATTTCCCCCGAATTTCTCACCGATCAACGCAATCAGACGTTGTTCAATGGCAAAGAACAAGTCTTCCACACCGGGTTGATAGGTTCGTTCGGAGACGCCTTCCGCCCGAATGTTTCTAAGGCCTTTCAGAAGGGTTGCTGCATTGTCTTTAGAAATCACGCCGGATTGATACAGCATGACAGCGTGGGCGCGGTTGGCCTGAAGCATGGGTTCATAGTAATGGGATTTTGCTTCTGTAAAAGCGGGCTCCAGAACTGTTCTTGAATAGGTTGGGTGTGGAAATTTCAAAGTGTTTTCCATGAGGTTCCGTTGATCAGCCTTTCAATCCGGTCAATTGGATTCCTTCAATGATGTAGCGCTGGAAGAAAATCGTGATGATCAACAACGGTAGCACGGAGATGGTGGCGCCGGTCATGATGAGCTCCCATTCCATCCCGGTTTCATTGCTGAAGAACATGATCCCAACAGGCAGGGTCATCATCTCGCGGGTAGAGGTGACAATCAACGGCCACAAAAACGCGTTCCAATTGCCGATGAAGTTGAAGATGCATAAGGCCCCAATTGCGGGTAGAGAGAGGGGTACGGCAATGCGCAGGAAGATCTGGAACTCATTCAACCCATCAATCCGTGCGCTGTCAATCAGTTCATCCGGCACACCACGCATGAATTGTCGCATAAGGAAAACGCCGCCGGCTGTGATTACCCCCGGGAACACAATGCCCCAAAGGGTGTCTGTCCAGCTCATATTGACAGACATAATATACCAGGGGATGATCAGCATTTCTGTGGGAATCATCAGGGTGCTCAGGATGATGATGAAGAAAATTTTCTTCAAGGGAAAGTCGTATTTGGCAAACGTGTAGCCAGCCAGAGAGTCGAAGAAAGCCACACTGGTTGTGCTGATGAGGGCGATGACCAGCGAATTGCGGTACCAGGCGGCAATGCCCGAGGTCTCAAAAACCTGCTTATAATTCCCAAACTGGATTTGTTCTGGGAAAAAGGAAGGAGAGAGAATTTCGGCTGGGGTTTTGAAACTTGCAGAAATCATCCATACAAAAGGGACAAACATGGTGATCGCCGCCAGAATTAAAATCGTATAGTTAAAGATCTTGAACAATAAATCGGAGGTTTTTGAACTCCGGAAGGATGTTGTTTCAGATGGCACATTCTGTACAGTCATTTTCGTCCCTCCTAGGCATTTCGGGAACGGCTTGTGGTTGCTAGCTGGATTGCCGTGACCGTCATAATGATGACAAACAGGACCACACTAAGAGCAGAAGCATAGCCCATATCAAGGCTGGAAAACCCTTCCCGGTAGATACGCAGCACAATGGATGTGGTGGTATTCAGTGGGCCACCTTCACCGTTGGTTGTCATGTTGACAATTGGAGCAAACATCCGCAAAAAGCCAATGGTTTGCAGTACAAACAGGTATACAAAGGAATTGTTGAGGAGTGGCAGGGTGATAAAAACCAATTCCTGAAAGCGGTTTGCGCCATCCAGTTGGGCAGCTTCATAATACACTCGTGGAATCTGTTTGAGCCCTGCCAGGAAAATGATGACACAATAGCCCAAACCCTGCCAGACGACAACCGCCAGGATAGAGTAGATAGCCAGATTGGGGTCAAACAAAAATTTCTGGGTTGGCAATCCAAAGGTTGACAACAGAACATTAATGGGGCCATAAGGGGTGCTGTATAACCAGCGAAAAACCCAGGAGATTGCCACGGTTGATGTGATAAAGGGCAAGAAAAAAACAAGCCTGAATAACCCCTGGAAATTCTTGATGGCATTCAGCCGCAGCGCCAGGAAGAGGGCCAGGATTAATTGTATGGGCATGCCGATCAGGACGTACTTGGCTGTGTTCTTGAAGGCCATGGCAGTCGCTGAGCGTCCATTCTGGAGCTCTTCATAGATGGTTTGATAGTTTTCCAGTTGAATAAACTCGTGTTCTGTGGCCAGAGGATTCCATTCAAACAGGCTGATTCGGAACGCTGATAGCGTTGGGAAGAGGCGAATGGCGATAAAGAAGATCATCGGGATCAGCAGAAAAAGATAGGCCCAAAGCCATTGTTTCTTTTTTAACGTCAGATGAAACATAATTTTCACCTTCTAAATCCAGAAATTAATTCGGTTATGCTCTACGCCACAGGGACGTAGAGCATAACCATTTCATTGCGCGATTTCAAAGGAAACAGAGGATCTTATTGTTCCGGGGCACGCTAATGATTGGCCCAGAATTCATCCAATACCTCTTGTTCCTGTTCTGCATAGTAGTCCAGAATCTCGCAGGGATCTCCGCCCATCAGGCGCAATTCGTCATAAGCGCCAACGATGACTTCTCGTTGGGCTTTCTCATCAACGAAGAAGGTAGCGTTCGCGTAGGTGAGTCCGGCAACGAAGGGTCCGAGATGGGGATCTGAAAGCAGTTCTTCATTGTCCGCTGCGGCTAATTGGGCGGGTAATTCACCCACATTCTGAGCCCAATAGAGGCCGGCATCGGCGCTGGAGATAAATTTCAAGAATTTGATCGCCGCTTCCATTTTTGCAGGATCGGAGGCTGCTTTGTTGGTGATGCCGTGGGTCCAGTAGGAGCCAAAAGTGGATTTGACGCCATCCATTGTCGGCAGTTCTGCCACACCGAAGTTCAGATCAGGAGCATTGGCAGCGATGGTGCCCAAGCGGAATGAGCCATCAATGTGGATGGCAAGCTTCCCGTTCAGGAAGGCCTGGGTGGAGCCGTCGAAATAGTCATTGGATCCAGTCCCATATTCGGTTTCAAAGGCGGCCATGTATTGAAATGCCTCACAACCTTCGGGGCTGTTCCACAGAACGGTTTTACCGTCTTCAGAATAGGGCTGACCGCCGAATTGCCGGACAAGAATCTCGCGGAACCAGTGGTGGGCCTGACCAGGAACCTCAGGCGCAAAGCCCATCACCTCGAATTCGGGATCTTCACCAACGGTTGTAGCCTGGGCAAAGGTCACGAGTTCTTCCAGGGTCTGGGGTGGCACTTCCGGATCGAGACCTGCTTGTTCAAAGAGGTCTTTGTTCCAAAGAAGCGCCAAAGTCCGCACAGCAGTGGGCAGGGCCCAGTATTCATCCAGGAATTTGCTCTGGGTGACCATTGGAAGGAAGTTGTCTTCAATCCACTGTTCAGAGAATTCTTCTTCGGGCAGTGGTACAAGATATCCGGCATCAACCCAGTTGGGAATCCACCCGTAGTACAGCGTCACGACATCAGGCCCGGTTCCAGCGGAAGCGCTTGCGGCCACTTTGTCAATGAATTCGCCGTAAGGAATGTCTGAATTGTGAATTACCTCGATTCCGGGGTTTTCCGCCTCAAACTGTTCAATCAGATAGTTCATGGCATCAACCCGAGGCTCAAAGAAGTACTGCCAGTATTCGATGGTTATGACGTCATCAGTGTCACCGGGTTCTTCACCCTCTTCTGCTTCCTCCGGTTCTTCAGCTTCTTCGGTCTCCGCAGGTGTTTCTGGTTCTTCAGCGGGTTCGTTGGTGACATTCTGCGCCTGGCAAGCACCGAGAAGCAAGCTTGCGATCAGGCTCAGGCTGACGAATAAAAATAGTATCTTCTTGCTCATTTCTCTTTCCTCCTGAAAGTTGGTTTAAAATTTGGTTAGAAACGCTTTGTGGACAAAACAGGCTCTCTTCCGAAAATCACCTCCTTTTTAACAACCCTACAGACTGTCAGAGAAAGTTATTTTTTAAAATCCGCAAGATTGATCCCCAGAATTCGGGCAGCATTCCCCGCAAAAATCATTTGGAGTTGATCGTGTGTGAGGTTTAATTCCCTTGCATCCCGGAGTTGATCAAGCAGGTAACGGATGGCAAAACCGCGGGGGAACCAACTTGAATCCGTTCCAAAAACGATTCGCTCGGGGCCGATTGTTTCCATGTATTTCCGGAACAAGCGCTTGACGTTCCAATCGCCATCCATCCATCGGACCCATTGATTCGATCCGGATGTATCTACGATGACATTTTTACAAGCCCAGCATAACATCAACGTTTCCCGAATCCACCCGCATCCAAAGTGCGGAACAATGAAGGTTACCTCCGGAAAATCTCGGGCGACGGGGTTGAGGGTGAGGGGGTTAATATTCTCGTGCCAGGCGATGCCCCCGCCTGCCCCCAGGATGCCATAATGAATCAGAACGGGAATGTTCAGGTCGGCACAGGCTTCCCATACAGGATAGAGGGCTTTGTCGGCGATGGAGCCAGACAAAGCCGGTGCGAGCAGCTTATACCCCTTGAAGTGGTATTCCTCAACCGCATGATAAAGATTGTCTGCAGCGTCTTCTTCGAAGGGATCGTGGTGGGCAAAGCCAATGAAACGATCAGGATGTAAACGGACAATCTCATTTAAGTTCTCGTTCCCGCCCCCTGTGACAAAGGCAACCAAATCAATGCCATACTTGTCTAATTCCTCTTTCCATCGTTTGGCCTGGATTGCATCGCTGGGAAGATCCGTTTCGGGTTCGGGAAAATCCCAGGCCATCCGCCAGGCTTTATTGTATGAGAGGGCAAATTCTCTGGATAGTTTCATCCTTTCTTCGCCGATTTCCTCGGCGCGCTTTTTCCGCTGTTCAGCATAGATCCCGCCGAAAAATGGTTTACTGGTGGGGAAATGTGCATGGAAGTCAATGATATGCAGATCTTGATACATTTTTCTTCCTTTCTATTTGCCTGTGAACATCAGATACCCATCAATCGAATGGAGTATTCTGATAATGGAACCCATGACAGTCGCCCGGGACTTTAATTCCGTCATTTTGATAACCGGGATGCGGGGGATGACGCCTTCAATCCTTTGATGAATTTCCGGGATATATTTTTCCAAGGACCTTGAAACACCGCCGGTCAGGACGATCATATCAAGATCCAGGAGAGTGTTCGAGTTGGCAATCGCCATACTGATATAATCGAGGGTCTCTACGATGATTTCTTCCGCCCAGGATACGCCTTGATCTGCCAGCTCAAAGATCTCTTTGGCATGAATTTTTGGCGGATCGTTCTGGATTTTCTTCAAGCAGATTTGTCCCCTGTTGAATAGCCCCAATCCAGATGCCTTGCTCTCGAAGGAACCATAATGCTCATATTGTTTGCCCAGATCGTCCACACTGACGGTGAAGAAGCCTACTTCACCAGCAGCGCCACTTGTTCCAAGATGTAATTGACCATTGAGGACAAGGCCGGAACCTATCCCAGTACCGATACTTAAGAGCATCATGTTGTCAATATCTCGACCAGCCCCAAACCAAAACTCTCCCAGGCAGGCGAGGTTGACGTCGTTATTGGCAAAGGCAGGGATTTTGAAACGCTCTTCAAGTTTGCTTTTCAAGGGATAATTTCGCCATTGGATGGAAGGTGCATATTCTACGATACCCTTTTCTGCATCGGTGATGCCTGGAAGGGCTACTGAAATCCCACGCACTGGCACTTCCTCTGGTGCGTGGGATTTCAGTTCGGAAATCATATCGCAAACCATTTCAAAACAGGCTTCACCCTGACTCTGATGCTGGTTGATGATGCGTTCTGAGAGTATTCTTCCGCTGATATCCGCCAGGGAAGCGTAGATCTTGGTGCCGCCCACATCCACACTGATGATAGAATACGCCAAATCGTTGAAGTGGATCATGGTTCGCCGCCGTCCGGTTTTATTATCGCCAAACCCATCTTCATAGACAAGGTTTCTTTCAAAGAGTTCCTCAAGAATCCGCAATACGGTTGGCAGGGAAATATCTAATGCTTTTGCGATGGCTGTTCGGGAAGTGGGTGAGTTCTGCCGGATAAATTCCAGCATGGAAGATCGGTTGATCCTGCGCATCTGGGTGGCGTCAATTGTTCTCAGGTTCGTCATCGAATATAATTCTCTGTAGATACTATACTTGACGAATTAATTACATAATGTAAGTAAGTATATTTAAGTTAACATATTGTAAACAATTTGTCAATAGCAATTTAAGGAGATTCCATGTATCAGCCCGACAACTACCGGATGGAAGAAGACTCCCTGGGCGCCGTTGCGGTCCCGAAGAATGCATTATTTGGGGCACAGACGCAACGCGCTCTGGACAATTTCAGGGTGTTGGAGCGCCAGCCATGGTGGCCATTTGTCCATGCTCTGGTCTTGGTGAAAAAATGTGCTGCGAAGGTCAATCGGGAGCTGGGCTTGTTGGATCCAAGAACCAGCCAGGCCATTATTGTGGCTGCAGATCAGGTCCTTTCTGGAAATCATCAGGACAGCTTCTGTGTTGATCCAATTCAGGCAGGCGCCGGGACCAGTCTGAACATGAATGTGAATGAAGTGTTGGCAAACCTGGCTACTGTAATTTTGGGTGGGGAGCTGGGAACTTACCTTGTGCATCCCAATGACCATGTCAACATGGCGCAATCCACCAATGATACGATTCCCACCGCCATCCGTGTGGGTATTTTGAGAGAGCAAAAAAGATTTATCACTTCTCTTAATGAAATGATCCGCTTATTTGATGAAAAAGTTATGTCCTTTGATCCTTTTCTTAAAAGTGGTCGGACTCACCTTCAGGATGCAGTGCCCATGCGCCTTGGTCAGGCATTTTCTGCGTTTCGGGATATTGTTCGTAAAGATCGGGATCGTGTACAACAGGCCGGCAATGCCCTCAAGGATCTGCCCATTGGAGGGACTGCGGTAGGGACGGGCCTGAACGCTCACCCAGAATATTCGCAAAGGATGGCAAGGGTATTGCGTGAAGAGACCGGGATTCCCTTTCGCAGGGCTGAGAACCTGTTTGAATCAATGCAATCTATGGCAGACCTGGTCGCTTATGCGGGTGCTATTAGAGTCTTTGCTGTTTCCATGACAAAGATTGCCAATGACTTACGGTTGCTCTCTTCGGGGCCCAATACCGGCTTGGCTGAGATTCGGCTAAAAGCTGTTCAGCCGGGATCAAGCATTATGCCGGGGAAAGTCAATCCGGTCATGGCTGAAATGATGAATATGGCTATGTTTCATGTCATGGGAAATGATAAGACCATCTCTCTGGCTTCTCAGGCCGGACAACTCGAACTGAATGTGATGATGCCCATAATTGGCCACCATCTTTTTGAGATGGTGCATGTTGCCACCGGAGCGGTGGTGTCCTTCAACGGTCGCTGCCTGCGGGATATTGAGGCCAATCCGGAGCGAATGCGCTTCTGGCTGGAGAAGAATCCAATCATCATCACTGCCCTTAACCCCCTGATTGGTTATGCGGCAGGAGCCGCGATTGTGAAGGAAGCAGAAGCCATCGGAACCTCTGTGCAGGCGGTGGCCCTTGATATGGCCAGGGAAGGAAATTTGACCCATATCATAACAGGTGAGAAACTTGGTGAAGAAGCAATTCAGGAAGCCCTTGACAACCTCGAAAAGCTGACCAGGGGCGGCTTGATTGGTTAGGAAATTATTCTGAGCGTGGGTAGAAGCCTCTCTTATCGAGTGTGATTTATTCCTGGTAAATGCGATTCCCATCTATGTAGATTTCAAAGGCTTCATTTCCCGGAGGGCGCATGATATGAAAAGTGTCCACAACCACCAATTCCTGCCAATTCTCCGAGACGCTGGTTCTTATCCGCTGCAGATTTCCCAGTCCGATTTCATAAGTGAAGGGATCCGCAAAGCTTGAAAATTTGAGCTCGCAGTCGTGGGATCTGGGCAAATAGGAGCTTTGTTCAATAATTTTCCATGTGAATTGAATTTCTAAAACCTCGGCATCCAGGATGGAATGTGGTTCAACTTGCACATCGAGCAAACCATACCTTCCGCGGTCATCAGAAAAGATGGGGGTCTGTTTTGGGCCAGGGGGATCTTTGACAAACTCGGAAGACGCAGTCTCTGCCAATTTATAGACGTAGATCACGTCCCTGGGTTGGTTTTGTGGCAGGGGCATCTCGAAGATGAACTCCGGGACCAACCATATTTCGGGGCGCGCTCTGGTGTCCAGGTAGTTGTTGACCCAGGGTTCGTGCAAAAGCAGATAGATTTCGCCGGAATCTGTCGGACGAACCTCCTGCGGAAGGGATTCATCTATCGTTGTGCCAAACATGATCCCCACATAGGGCATACCGGGGAAATCACGCGTTCCTGTCGCCAGGCGGGTCTGGTGGATCCAATAATGACCGTACATCTGGCAAAACAGGTTAACCTCCTCGTGACAAACGACCAGGTCCTGGTCGTCAATGGCATCAACGATCGTTTGGAAGGTTTGCTTCTGCTGATCCAGGAATTTCATGTCATTGATTTTCCAATTCCCGATCAGGGGAATGGCCACAGGCAGAGCCGCTGCAAAGAGAAACAAAAAGGAATGCATTCTCTTTTTCGGAAAGGCGGATACTGTCTGCGGCAATACGCGCTTGACCCATACCTTATTCCTGTCCAGCAGCGCGCTGGCACCCCAGAAGATGTACAGGGATATCAGAAGAATCGCCGGGAGGTAAAAAACCTTGATGTCTTTGGCGTCGTAGAAAAATGTGAAGAACACCAGGTGGGACAGGATCTGGGATGCTACAAGAAACATGTACACATTCTTGCGGTTCCGCAAATTGAGGAAAAATCCCAGCAGGACCAATCCCATGCCCAGAGAGCCAAACTGCTTGATAAGCACCTGGGCGCGTTCCATGATGAGAAGAAAGAACTCCTGCAACTCTGATCCATAGAAAATCCGGTAGAGCGTCACAACCTGATCGGTAAAACCCAGTAAATCCAGATTGGCAAAGCGGTTCAGCGTAATGATCCCAAACACCAGCAGAAGGCCGGATAACGCACTCAGCCAGTAGGTGGTGTCCTGGAGCAAGGAGCGATCTTTATAAAACAGATAAGCCGTTATGAGGGGGATGAAAATCAGATTGGAGAGATGTAAGTCAATCAGCAGCATCAGGAGGATGTTCAGCAGCACAAGGTGTTTTTTGTCTCGTTTGGTGGACCAATGGGCGGTCAGGAGCATCACTAAAGTCAGTAACATCAGGTTGAAGGTATACACCTCAGGAATCACCGCCTGGCTCCAGAAAAGTTGTGAAAATCCAAATGTTAAACTCACCACAGCCGGGAGAACGGTGCGCAGGTAGGGGAGCTGATTATATACTTTGAAAGCAGATGACAACTTCACAAAGAGCAAATACAGGAGGGAAACGCAGACAGCCCCATACACCCCGCTCAGAAAACTGACGCGAAAAGCCTCCGTTCCGAGGGGGATATGCACCAGGATTTTTGCGATGAAAAAATAGAGGGAATACACCGGTGAAAAAAAATAGTTGTAGATTTGCGGATACGACACGATTCGATAGATTGTAAACGTATCAATGCCAAATTCATAACTGTCCAGAATGGGCGCACTGGCTGAGGTGGTAAATGCATAGACTGTCAGCACCAAGCCACCACATAAAATGGCTCCAATGATATGGGCTTTCGTGTATTTTGCTCCATCTCCGGTAAATTCAGTGGTTCCAGGCGCTTTGAAGTAGGGGATGATTAGGGTGATGACCAGAAGCGCGAAGGGAACGACCAGAATATCCACTCGGGTGACGAAACCGGAGAGATATAAGCCCAGGACCACCAGAAGGTAACCAAGGATGAACAGAGTTGGGGCGCTTGTTCTCTTTTTTCTCATAGAGCCCTTTTCCTTCTCGGTGGATTTCCATTGTTTCGTGAAGCGTTATCATTCATTGGTAGCCATTTCTGAGGCCCGGGAAGCTTGGTTGGTGAGGGCGTTTGACACCTCATTGTATGATACATCTCACCCGGGAAATTGTTAAGGGTTGCTGTTACAACCATTTCGCTACAGGATGTATGCCAGATTTGGCATGGGTTGAGGGGAAAGGCGCAGCACAGCAATGCGGTTGTGCTTCCATTCCATTGACATCAGCCTGTGTTTTCCCGGAAGATTCCAACATGGTTCGTTTATTTTGCAGGCAGTAAGACAAGGGCCTGTTGATCCGATATTGAAAAGACCTCTGTCAATGGGGTAGTCATAGGGATGTGTCCCCTGAAAACCAAAC
>DAOTUG010000033.1:0-6671 GCA_034437335.1 Anaerolineaceae bacterium | reverse complement strand
ACCCACATCCACCCCAACCGCCACGCCTACCCAAACCCCCACAGCCACGCCCTCCCCTTCTCCCACCCCCCAGGGCTTCTATCGCAGCAACGATCTCGGTATCAGCTTCACCATCCCGGAGGAGTGGTTTGTGGACACCGAAGGCCCCGGCTATATCGTCTTTGGAACGGGATACGTGACCGTCAACGGCTACCTTGAATCCCGATTTCGGTCCGGCGATCTGACCAGCGAAGAATATGCCCAATACACTGCTGAAGACCTGATGAGCTATCTGGAAGTGGATTCCTACCAGATCAGCCAACCGGAACCTGTCAACCTCGACAATAGCGACCTGACAGCAGAGAAATACACCATCACCATCACCGACAACCTCGACTGGCTGAGAATCTGGTTCGTCATTGTGGAGGCTGAGGGACGCTATTTCCAGCTCTTGCTGATGGGCCCCATCACCACCGTGGAAGAAATGGAACCTCGCACGCTGGATTTTGTGAACACCTTCGCCTTTTTCCAGCCCCAGCCCAACGACCTGCCCCCGGAGACTACCCTCTATCAACTCGGGAGAGACCCCGATGAAAACGACATTGATCCCGCCCGAACAACCGGATCCGCTGCCGGCTATCCCGGCCTGCTCTTCGCCGGTTTGGTCGCGCTCAAACCGGATCTGACCATCGTCCCCGACCTGGCCCTGGAATGGAAAGTGACGGAGGGCGGCACAGTCTACACCTTCACCCTGCGCGAGGACATTCACTTTGCCTCAGGCGATCCCATCACAGCAAATGACGTCAAGGCCAGTTGGGAGCGCGCCGCCGACCCGGACACCGATTCCTCAACTGCGATGACCTATCTTGGCGATATCCTGGGCGTGCCCGAGAAATTGGCCGGCGAGGCGAATGAGATCCCCGGCGTTGTGGTGATAGACGAACGGACTCTCCAAGTCACCCTGGACGGCCCCAAACCCTATTTCCTGGCCAAGCTGACCTATCCCACCAGCTTCATCGTGGATGTAGCCCAGATCGAGTCCGATCCCGATTGGTGGCTGGACCCCAATGCCTCTGGGCCCTACCTCCTTTCCGAATACGAGGAAAATAACCTCCTTGTCTTCGAGGCCAACCCCACCTTCTATGCGCCAGCGGCCATCCCCCACCTCCTCTATGACCTCAGCCCCGGCGGAACGCAGATCAGTCTCTTTGAAACCGGGGAACTCGATGTGGCCTATATCCGCGGAGAGGACGTCCTTCGCCTGCAGGACGAAAACGAGCCCCTGCGGGATTTCCTCCACAGCACCACCACGGTCTGCACCGACATGATCAAGTTTGACAACACCCTGCCGCCCTTTGACGATATCAACGTCCGCAAAGCCTTCACCCTGGCAATTGACCAGAATGCCGTCAATGAACAGTTCAGCGAAGGGTTGGATCGGGTCGCCATCGGCCTCCTGCCCCCGGCCATGCCCGGCTTCACCCCGGAAAACGCCATCGCCACCTCCAATCAACAGGCCGCCCAGGACGCGCTGGCCGAATCGGACTACGCCGGGGACATGCCGGAGATCGTCATCAGCGCCTGGGGCTATGGGGACACAGACAGCCCCTATGTCGCCATGCTGGTGGATATGTGGCAGACCACCCTGGGCGTGGACATTACCGTGGAATACATCGAACCGGACCGCTTCACAGAAATCGCCCGGAAAGAACACGGGCAGATGGTGGTCTATGGCTGGTGCGCAGACTATCCCGATCCGCAGAACTTCCTGGAAGTCCTCTTCCACACAGAAAGCGATTTCAACGTCAGCGGGTATACCAACCCGGACTTTGACGCCCTTGTAGAGGAAGCCGCCACGGCCCCGGATCCATCAAGCCGCATCGCCCTCTATCAGGAGGCCGAACAACTTCTCCTGAAAGATTTCGCCTTTTTGCCCATGTCTCATAACGTGGCCCATGTCCTGATCAGCGACAAGATCCAGGACTTCACCTTCTCCCCCACCAGCAATGTCTACGTCCGCTGGCTGACCCTTGATGCCGGGGATTGACCCCTTCCAGCAATAACCCCAACCAAAGCGGCTGCCCCTGATATCGGGGCAGCCGCTTTTCATTTTTCTCACGCAACAGGGGCAGAAAATCAGTCCCCTTCGCCCGATTCCTCAGGGAGCGCATCTGCATCCGGGGCAGCCGCTTCCCCATCCGCCAGCACTGGTTCCAGATCCGTTTCATCCACCTCCCCGGGGAGGTTTCCCATCTCCTGGATATAGGCGATGTAAAAACCCACCATCCGGGAGCAATTCTCGATCGAAAGCCGCTCGTTCACGCCGTGCACACTCTTGATATCCTCGTTGTCCATCAAAATGGGGGTAAACCGGAAGGCGTTCTCCGTGACAGGGGCGTAATGCCGGGCATCGGTGCCCCCCAGCACGAGATAGGGCGCCACCAGAGCCTCCGGATAGGCCTCACGGATCAGACGAGACAGGCGCAGGAAATAGGCCGATTCCGTATCCGCCACGGGAGACGGATTCCAACCGGATCCACCGTCCAGGGTCTTGCCCTGATAAGGCGTCACCTCAACCCTGGGGTCATTAATGATATCCAGAACCATCTCATACACCGTCCGCAGGGTGTCACCCGGTAAAATTCGGAAATTTACCACCGCTTCGGCCCGGGCTGGAAGGACATTGTCCTTGACCCCCGCCTTTATGATGGTCGGGGCCGTGGTCGTGCGGATGGTGGCGTTCATCAGGTTGGATTGGGAAAGGCGTTTCTTCAAAATTCCGCCAAACAGCCAGGTGTTGGCAAAGAACATGCGCTGAACGAAGGGAAGGGCGGAACCCAGATATCCCATCAGGAACTCCACCACCTCCAGATGCGCCGGCAGGGGCGTCCGCTCCAGCCGGTTGACAGCCCGGGAGAGAATCCCAATCGCCGTTTCCTGGGGCGGCATGGACGAGTGTCCTCCCGTCACCTCCACCGACAATTTCAGGCTCAAATACCCTTTCTCCGAAATGCCCACCACCCCCACCGGGGTGTCCACCCCGGGTAGGAACCCGGAAATGACGCTGCCGCCCTCATCCATCAGGCTTCCCAGGACCACCCCCCGGGAGGCCAGCAGTTCGGCCATGGCCACAGCCCCATTGGGGCCGCCGACTTCCTCATCATGGCCGAAGGCCAGATAAACCGTGCGCTCCGGCTGAAACCCTTGCTTCAAAAGGTACTCCACAGCTTCCAGGGCGCCCACCACGCCGCTCTTTATATCCAGCGTGCCCCGCCCCCACACAAAGCCGTCTGCCACCTCCCCGCTGAAGGGCGGATAGGTCCATTCCGCGTCCCCCTCCTCCACCGCCGGGACGACATCCAGGTGCGAGATGAGCATGATCGGTTTCAATGCCGGGTCTTTGCCCTCCCAGGTGTAGAGCAAGCTGAATTCATTAATCACCTCTCGCCGCAACTCGCTGTGCACCCGAGGATAGAGGGTTTGGAACAAACGGTGCAGACCCTGGAAGGCCCTGGCATCAAATTTATCCGGGTCTGCATAGGAGATGGTCTTATACTGCACAGCCAACCCCAAGCGTTCCGCCACGGATTCCCCGTCAATTTCCACAAAATCCCGTGGCTTGACGGATTTCTGCGGGGGGGAAAACAGCAGGGTTCGCAAGATGATCAGGCCAATCAGAAACAGGAGCAAAACCCCCAGGGCAATGAACAAAGAAAGCAGAATGGTACTCAGATTCATAATATCTTTCTCCTGAACAGTTGAAGGTTGACACAACCCGTGGAACGCAGATTCGGCGCGTCCCCATGAGCGTGTGTCTACAATCTTACCACGCCAACCCACACCGGTGTCCCTCTGAGGCCATTAGGAACCCTTTATCCTTCCCACCCATGTCATATTGGTTTACATGACCGTTATCCTTCTCGCATGATGCAGCGTCCGATCCCTGTTAAAAAGAAAGATGCGCAGTCCAGGCAGCCAGTGCAGGGTTAGACTGCAAACCTTAACAATTCCGTTATTTTTCAGGCTGTATTAACATAACAAGATCGTTATAATTTATGTAATTGGTTTCTAACCCGGAACTCTTTATGGAAACAAACTTATTCGAAGACGCAATACAGCTCATCAAAGAAGAAAACAAACCGGCCGCGCGGGAAATATTGGTGGAATTAATTGACGCCAACCCCTACGATGAACTCGCGTGGTGGTGGTTTGCCCAGGCGCACTACACAAAAAAGCAGCAAACGGTGATCCTGCATAAGGGTCTGGCGGCAAATCCCGAGAGCGAATTGCTGGCAAACACCCTCAAAAAACTGGACTCCCAGGGCAAACGGGTCTACGAACAACCCAATACTGCGTCAATTCCGCAGCCCGGGCAAAATATCAATCTGCCGATGGAAAGAGAATCGGGTGAACCAGCCCCGGCGCCAAGCCCGCCATCCAAACCCGCCCCCTCGCCCCAGCCGCAGTCAAGACCAACGCCCGATCCCATCGGAGACCTCAATTTTGATGAACTCCCGGTCCGGAAGGGCAGGGTAGAGGAGCCCTTCCCCATTTCCATCCCTTCCTCTGCTGAGGCAACTACGCTATCCAAGAAGAAGGATCCAGAATTCTTCAACAGCCTGCGGTTTCAGGATCCTTACGCTGCCCAACGACAGAGGCAGCCCCAACCCCAGGCCGCGCCCGAACCGCCCACCCAAAGCGCCCCAAAGAAGAACCAGCTCCCCCTGTACATCATGGGCGGCCTGACCGGCCTGGTCCTCATCGTGCAGTTGGTCTTCTTTTTCACCAGCCTCCTGCGCGACAATGGCCCCACACCGGAGCAAGGCGCCGCCTACCAGGACACCGTGGCGGCCCAGCAAGTGGTCGGCCTGCAGGAATCCTTTGAAACCACCCAGCCGGCCACAACCCTCACCCCCCAGACTGCCCCCAGCCAGCCGGACCTCGATATCATCAACGCCAGTGCGGCCGATTCGGCTGGCAGCGCCGAAGCCGGTGCACAACCTGCGGCAACAGCATCGGCGGATGCCGCACCCACCGAGATCGTACCCGCCCTCGCCGTGCCCGGAGGCTCCCAACCTGCAACGGAGGCCGCCCAAAGCCCGACCGAGGCTGCCCAGAGCCCAACGGCCGAGGAAGCCCAAACAGCTCCCACAGAAGCTGCCGCGCAGACCCCGGAAACCGGAAACGGACCCGAAATGGGCGACGGAACCGCCGGCAGCATGGCCGGGAAACTGCAGGACCTCAATCTGACCAAGACATTGCGGCTGCCCCATTCCCTCTATTTCTTATCCACCATTGGCGGAAAATCCCAGATTTTTCAGATGGACGCCTACGGCAGCCACCTCGTCCAGATCACCAATGAACCCCAGGGTGTGGATGATTTTGATGTCTCCCCCAACAGCAGCGACATCGTCTATATCACAGCCAACCGGCTTGTGCTCCTGGAGGGCAACTATCGGAATAAGACCATTCTTTTTGAGGGGGACGTTCTCCCAGCGGACCTCACGGATACATTCCGCTGGACGCAATTGGTCTCCGACCCCGTCTGGTCGAACAACGGACGCTTCATTGCCTTCAGCCATAACGGGATCAAGATCATCGAGTTGACCACCAAAGAGGTCCAGCACATCGTCACCAATGCCCCCCCGCCCGCGGGAGAAACTAGCCCCCTGCGGCTCTACACGCCCCTGGCCTTCACCCGGGAAAACAACCACCTCCTTCTGCAGGTGATCTATGAAAAAGGCGAAATTCTGGCAGCCTATAAGATAAACGCCGAACAACTCATCTTTGTCAACCTGGACGCCTGTTGCAATTTCTCCTATGCGATTGACAATACCCACATCTACCTGACAGATGCGGTGGACGAGAATTACAATCATGGCGTCTGGCATGTCAACCCCCTCCTGGGAAATATGGAAAACATCGCTCCCGAAGGAGAGGGGGGAAGCTATACCTGGCCGAAGCAATCACCCTTTGGCCGCCTGTATTATTTCTATGCCGCGGAGGAAGAACAGGTCTATGGGCTGTATTCCTCCCATACCGTCGAGCTGGAAAAGAAAACCCCCCTTCTCGAAGGAAAATATGTCCTGGGCGAAGCGTTGTGGTCCAACGATGCCTATTTGGTGGTCATCCAGGACAAAACCAGCCACACCATCAAAATCCTCAGAACAGACAGCAACCCGGTCATCGAACTGCCTTTCAACGGCGATCATTTCCAATGGGGCAGAACCCAGGACATTGATCTTTCCTTCTTTGAAAAAAAATCTACTGCCGGCACCCAGGTTGAGATCAACATCGAAGACCCCATCAAAACCGAGGAAATCACCATTGAAGAACCAAAAATGAACATGGTCACAGACCTGAACCCCGACCAGCAGCTCTTTGAGGAATACAAAGGCCTGGTCTATCCACCCTACCCCGAAGATCTGGAGCTGGTCTCCTTCACCCAGGTGAACTCCCAGTTCAACATCTCCATTTTGCACGACGAAGAGCGGATCATGGTCTGGCTGGGAGAAGCCCTCTCCCGCTATGGCAATAATCACCAGTTATCCATCATCCGGGACATTGTGGCCGTTCCGGATGACCTTGATCAGGCCGGGTTTTCCCTGGGGAAATGCACCGTGGACGGCCTCGTGGATCCCAATGTGTTTGCCATTGGCTCCTGGTATGGCTCCTTTGAACTGGCCCACATC
>DAOTUG010000032.1:0-2721 GCA_034437335.1 Anaerolineaceae bacterium | reverse complement strand
TGGGCGTGGGCACGCCAGAATACATGGCGCCGGAGCAGTGGCAGGGGAAGGTATGCGAGGCCACCGATCAGTATGCCCTGGGGGTGGTTCTGTATGAACTGCTGACAGGCGAGAAGCCCTTCTCTGCGGATACCCCGGCAGCGGTGGCGATTATTCAATCCTCTGAACCTCTCCGTCGTCCGGGGGCATTGAATTCGGAGATTCCGGACTGGTTGGACAAGTTCCTTTATAAGGCCCTGGCCAGGGACCCCCGGGACCGGTTTGAGGACATGGCCGCCTTGGGAATTGTACTGCAAAATGGCGCTGCCCTGAACACCGATGTCGTGGGGCCCCTGAAGTCGGCTGTGCGAACGCGGCCCGATCCAGACCCGGGCAGCGAGAGCGCTACGATGGATGCCCTGAACGGTTCTGCCAGTGAAGAACGCCCGGTCAATACCGTGGGCAAAAACCGAGTAAAGGGTCTTATTTGGGGTGGGATCGGATTATTGATTCTGCTTCTCTTTGGGGCCGTGCTGGTGTTCACCGGCCTGATTCCGCCGGGGATCCCTGCGGAAGGAACGAATTCAAAGCAGACGGACCCCCCAGCAGAGCCGGAAGGCGTGACCCCTCCCTCTCAGGCAGACGAGAGCTTCAATGAAATGGATGGGGCTGAGATGGTCCTCGTTCCGGCCGGGGAGTTCATGATGGGCAGTGAGAGCGGCTTTGCAGAATCTCATGAAGGACCGGAGCACATGGTGTATCTGGATGCTTTCTGGATCTATCAGCATGAGGTGACCAATGCCCAGTTTGCGGCCTTTATCCATGAAACAGACCACGTGACGACCGCGTTCTTCCATGGAGGAAGCAACCTCGCTGTGGATGGAGATTGGAGAATGGTATCCAGCGTTTTCTGGGATGCACCTCTTGGCCCGGGGAGCGACCTGGAGGGTCTTGAGTCTTTTCCGGTGGTCCATGTGAGCTGGGAGGATGCCCGCGCCTATTGTCGTTGGGCGGGTGGGCGGCTGCCCACGGAAGCGGAGTGGGAAAAGGCCGCCCGGGGCGAAGACGGGGCCCGATTTCCCTGGGGCGACGGCATGGTTGCGGACCATTTGGCCAATTTCTGCGATGTCCAATGCGGTTATACTTACGCGGAATCCAACGTGGATGATGGATTTTCGGGCCTGGCTCCCGTTGGAACCTATCCGAATGGCGCCAGCCCCTATGGCGCGCTGGATATGGCCGGGAATGCTTGGGAGTGGGTGGCTGATGCGTATGGAGAGGATTATTATCAGAATTCGCCTTACAAAAATCCGAACGGACCAGGCGGCATTCAGGGGGTTCTTCGGGGGGGATCTTTTGATAATATGTGGACCTTTCTCCGTTCGTCCTATCGGTTTGTCCTCGACAAGAATACAACTTTTTTCGGCGGCGGCTTCCGTTGCGCAATGGATGCATCCTCCTGATGTAATGGACGGATGAAATTTAGATCTGAATGAAATTTTAATCTGACCAGACTTATGGCAGGATTAATTATTTCGTGTATAATATAATCAGATGTGCGTTCAATTGTTTTTTTGTGGGATATGGGGAATCTGGAAGTTAGATCCTCCACAGACCACCGTGAGCAAATTTTAGACAACAGGAGGTTTTTTATGGCAACACTGCACATGGATGTCGAGACGGTCCAGGCCGCCCAGGCCAAGATGCTTCAGGAAAAAGAAGCCATGATGGGAGAGTTGACCAGTCTGACCAACCAGATCAACCAGACCGTGGGCACGGCCTGGGTGGGTAATTCTGCCACAGAGTTCCAATCGCAGTATGAAACCTTGCGAACGCAGATTTCCAACCAATTGGCAGAACTGGAGACCCTGGCCGGAAATCTTCAGAGCGAGATTACCCAATGGACGGAGATGTCTGCCCGAATGGGGTAGATGGTGATACAATATCTCAAAATGGTCATAACCCTTGCTGGATGAGTTGGGCAGCAAGGGTTTGACTTAGGTCAGGGCCCAACTGGAGTTATTTTGGGCCTGATCGCAGTGGGATGTTAACATGTGCATAGGATGAACGTGAAGTGGTTTGTTTCTGATGAACCATTTTTTTTGACTGTCCTCCTGTCAGCAAACAAAGCATACGCAGTTATTATGGTTGAATTATCCTTGGGAGTGTTTTAGTGCAGAACTACATTGGCAAACAAATTGACCGCTACCGCATTCTGGCTCGGTTGGGTTTGGGGGGAATGGCCGTGGTCTACAGAGCCTATGATGTCCGTCTGGAACGGGATGTGGCGATCAAACTCATCCGGACGGAAGAGATCCCGCCCTCGCAGCACCAGCGATTGCTGCAGCGCTTTGAACGGGAAGCCAAATCTCAGGCGGGATTCCATCATCCCAATATTGTTCCTGCCTATGACTATGGCGAAGAGAATGGGGTGCCCTATCTCGTTTTGGCGTATATGGCCGGGGGGACCCTGAAACAGCGCATTCAAGGACCCTTATCACTGGGTTTTGCTTTCAATGTGATTGTGCCCATTGCGGATGCGGTGGCCTACGCTCATTCCAAAGGCGTTCTGCATCGGGATATCAAACCTTCAAATATCATCTTTGACCAGGATGATAAGCCCATGTTGACCGATTTTGGGATTGCCAAGGTCCTTGAAACCAGCGAGGGGACCCTGACCGGTACGGGCCTGGGGGTCGGCACGCCGGAATACATGGCGCCGGAACAGTGGCAGGGGAAGGC
>DAOTUG010000031.1:0-34581 GCA_034437335.1 Anaerolineaceae bacterium | reverse complement strand
GCTCCAACCCCATGAAATGACCGTCCCTGGGGCTCTGGAGGCGTTGGATCAAATCACGTCCGAGGGTGTGACCTGTTTCCTAGCTTCTGGGACAGACGAAAAATATGTTCTGGAAGAAGCGCAATTACTTGGAATCACCGACTATTTTGCCGGGATTTACGGCGCACAGGATGATTATCAAAATTTCTCCAAGCGGATGGTGATCCAAAAAATCATCCAGGAAAACAATCTCCAGGGGCCGGAACTGATTGCCTTCGGCGATGGATATGTGGAAATTGAAGACACAAAATCTGCCGGCGGCATCGCCATTGGCCTTGCGACGGATGAAGAAAACCGGTCCGGAATGGATGCCTGGAAACGTGACCGTCTGATAGCCTCCGGAGCGGACGTGATCATGCCGGATTTTCGTCCTTTCCCAGAGTTGTGGAATTTCTTAATGCCAAAGGAGTGAAGCACCATGCCATATCCAACCTTTGATCGCGACCGATTAATTTTGAAACCCCTCACAGCGCGTGAGCATGACCTCTCCCGTGAGACCATATTGGGCCTGCAAGATCCCATACCGGCGTATGAAAACCACCGGTTGGACTTCTTGGCGGAAAAGATCATCCAGGCAAAATCGAATGGGGCGACAGTTTTATGGATGATTGGGGCCCATGTGATCCGCAGCGGTGTGGTGCGTTTCCTGATTGACTTAATGGAAAAAGGGTTCATTTCCCTGATCGGTTGCAACGGCGCAGGCGCAATTCACGATATGGAATTGGCCATGATCGGCCAAACCACAGAAAGTGTGGCGAAATATATCCAGGAGGGTCAATTTGGCCTGTGGCGGGAAACAGGGCGCGTGAACGATGCAGCGGCCTACGCCTTCAATAACGGATATGGTTTCGGCGAAGCCATCGGCAAGATGATCGTTGAAAATCCTCTTGAATTTCCCTACCGGGAAACCAGCCTGTTTGCCGCAGGGTATCACCTGGGGATTCCAATCACCGTGCATGTCGGAATTGGACAAGATATCGTCCACGAACACCCAAATTTCGATGGGGCGGCTGTCGGCAGGGCCAGCTATCGGGATTTCCTGACTCTGGCTCACTTTGTCGAAAATCTGGAAGGTGGGGTAATGCTTAACATTGGCACGGCAGTGATGGGACCGGAGGTATATCTCAAGTCCCTGTCAATGGCCAGGAACGTTGCCCACCAGGAGGATCGGGTTATCAAGCACTTCACAACCGCGGTGTTTGATCTGATAGACCTGGGAGATAATCCTCACTCGGAAGCCCCCAAAACAGAAGCCGTTTATTACTTCAGACCCTACAAAACCGTCCTTGTCCGCACTGTTGCAGATGGCGGTGAGAGCGTCTATATCCGGGGGAAGCATCGAGCCACCATCCCCAATCTGCATCGCCTGATTGTTGAAAAAGCCGATAATTCCTGACCAGAGGAGGTGTGCTATGCAATCCGAGCGACTTGAGGATTTAATAACCCAATTTCAACAGGTCAGGGTGGCTGTCCTGGGGGATTTCTTTCTCGATCTCTATATTATCCTCGACCGATCTCTGTCCGAATTTTCCCTGGAGACCCATAAGGAAGCCTTTCAAGCAACGAAACTGCGGGGGCAGCCTGGTGCAGCCGGCGTCGTCACCAATAACCTGCAGGCCCTGGGAGCTCAATCTGCAGCGATCGGATATACGGGGCGAGATGGAAATGGTCACACCCTTCGGACTGCCCTGGCAGAAACCGGTGTGAACTTAGAATATTTTATTGAGTCCAAGGCACGCTTCACTCCCACCTACACTAAACCCTTAATGCATGAGGTGGACGGGACAACTGTTGAGCTCAATCGAATGGACGTCATCAACCGTGTCCCCAATCCGCCCGAACTGAACAAAGCCCTTCTGAAGAATGTGGAAAAGGCCCTGGATGAATACGATGGGCTCCTTGTGGTGGAACAAGTCAAACAGGACAACTACGGGGTCATGTCGCCATTGCTGCGGGGGATGCTCACCACCATTCAGAAAACCCACCCCGAAAAACCCATCATCGTGGATTCCCGTCATTTTGGTGCAGAATATAAGCAACTTTCTCTCAAGGTGAATCTTTCAGAGGCGGCGGGCATTGCTTCATCCGTAAATAACATCATGGCCAATGTTGATAACGAGAATGCCCTCGATGGCGGCGCGGTATGTGCGGAAGCTCTGTGGGAAGCCAATCAACAACCGGTGTTTATCACCCTTGGCAGCGCAGGAATCGCGGGGATGGCAGATGAGGATTTCTTTCATCATCCGGCCTATCAAATCGAAGGTCCTATTGACATCGTCGGCGCCGGGGATTCCGTTCTGGCGGGAATTGGGCTGGCACTCTGTGCCGGCGCCACCCCGCAGGAGGCTGCCTATATTGGTAATCTGGTTGGGTCAATCACCGTGCAGCAGATCGGCACTACAGGTATCGCCACACCGAAAGACCTTCTTCGCAGACATACTGAATATCAGCAGCAACTAGCAAGAAATGAGGAAAGCTCTACATGACAGATCATCTGACCACCATCAATCGCTATTTAGAAAATATCAAAGAAGTAGCGGATGCCTTACCAAGGGAAGCCCTTCTGAACATGGTAAACATCCTGGAAAAAGCGCGGCGTGAACAGGCAGCTGTGTTCATCTGCGGAAATGGGGGCAGTTGGGCTACGGCCAGCCACATGGTGTGCGATTTTGGAAAGAACACGCGGCAAGCCGGAAAAAACCGGATGATCGTTCTCGGTCTGGGGGACAATGTCCCCTCCCTCACCGCCTACGCCAACGATGAAGGGTATGATCGAATCTTCGCCGAACCCCTGCTAAGCCTGATGCAGCCGGGAGACGTACTAATCGCCATCAGCGGAAGCGGAAATTCTCCCAATGTCCTGCGCGCGGTTGAAACCGCCCGGGATCTTGAGGGCATCACCATCGGCCTGACAGGCTTTGAGGGGGGGAAGCTGGGACAAATGGTGGACCATGTCCTGGTCGTCCCCTCAAACAGCATGGAGATGATCGAAGATTTCCACCTGATTATTGATCATATTCTCACGATCTGTTTGCGCAAGTAATGCGCATTCTTCCGTATCCAGGAAGACAGGAATAGGCAGTTTCATCAATCAATAATATCCTTTCCAGGGGCAGCAAAACCCTGAGTCGGGTCATCTAAAACCAGCACCCAATCGGGGCCCGATTCCGGCGAAGTGAAGATTTTGGAACCTGGATTATTGATGTTGACCTTCTGAAGGGCCTGACCGGTGCGGGGATCAAACCACCACATAGTCAGGTTTCGAGCCAGATGGGAGAGATCCAACTCAATGGATTGACTGTTCAACGGAAAATAAATCATAGCATACCGGCCCTGGACATCCTGGGTGGCTGCCAGGTGAGCATGACCATCCTCCGGGTTGTTCCGGATCATATCCATTGCCGGTTCACGAGTCAGGAATGGGCGGGATTCAATCAAATGCTTCAGGTGTTGCATCTGCCCCGCCCCGGGCCGATCCAGGGCCTCCCGCCAGGTGAGGGCCTCTTCGGTCTTGATCTGGGTCGGGCGCTTCGCATCCGACATCTGCCAAAGGTTGCGGTGGCCATAGGTGATCCCAAAGCCACCCGCAAAAACAGACCGGTATGCCTGCTTCCGGACAGCATGATCCCGAAAATAGCCATTTTCCGGGTTCCACTTGGGCCAGGGAGCGATAGGATGGTCCTCATAATTCGGTTCCGAATCAATCACGGGTTTGGTGGGGAAAAGGGCATACAGGGCAGACATCGTTTTCCAGGTGGGCAGGTCAGAGCCGTTATGCCCCGATTGGTACATGACGAAATCGGACCACTCCTGTGCATGCACAGCCAGGGGAAGTCCCGGTCCTCCCCAGGTATGGTAGCTGATCAGAGCTTGGCAGCCAAGGACATCCCGAATTCCAGCGGCCATTTCACACCAGATCGGACTGTAATCCTGCACATCGGTGTACATTGGCCGATCACCGCCCAATACCCACAGGATGTTGGGGGCTTGCTGATACCGCTCCGCTAGAAATCGGGTATAGGGTCGGGCATTATGTCTGGTGAATATCACTGGGCCAACCCCCCAGTCCCGAGTAAGTTTATCACCCCAGGTAGGGAGCAGAGCGAGATAAATACCCCGCTCTGCAGCCATTTCAACAGTGCGATCAACAACATCAAAATAGGCTGAATTGGGCATCAGGGGATCGTCATCCTGCAACGGAAGATCACCATAAGCGTTTGGTGTGTGCAACCCATCCAGTTCCGCCAGAACAACCGTTTGCACCACATTGAAACCCTTTTGGCTCCGGTTATCCAGGTAGGAAGCGATTTCCTCGCAAGTCAGGCGGTGCGTCAGCTCCCAGGCCGTATCTCCGAGCCAGAAAAAAGGGGTTCCGGAGTCTGTCACCAGATAACGCTTGTTGGCGCTGACTCGTAAACTTTCAAGTTCTGTTCGCGGCAATTCAACATCCATTTCTCTATTCAATTGATGGGTAATTATAATCCCTTACAAATGTGAATCCGAAGAATGATGGTAAAACAAAGCAGGCCTACCCTGGAAACAACAGGGAGTTTGGATTATCATAAATATCAACCCCGATATCAAATCTTGACAGTCGCACGGGGATACTGTAAAATTTAATTGTGGAAACAATAAACACATCCATCTCCTACAACCACTAGTAATTGTAGGTAAATCCAGGGAAAGCCCGTTGCAGCGGGCTTTTCGCTTTTTAATCTCCCCCCAGCCATCCAATCAACCTCGAAGGACCGAGACCGAAAATTGATCGTGCAAAGCGTAGATAACCCGGGAAAACGATTAACAAACCGCTTAACGCATTAAGAAACCCTCATGACAGATTAACAATCTTAATATATTATGGACTTACTTCATTCACTGAATTAAGAAAGTCGCCCGCATGTTCAACCACGAGCCAATCTCCAAGGACCTCATGCGCCAGATGAACCGCTCCCTGGTTCTCAATTGTGTCCGCGTGGAGGGGCCGATCTCCCGCTCAGAAATTGCCAGGCAATCTGGTTTAAGTGCAGCAACAGTCTCTGGATTGACGGCTGATTTAATCCAGGAAGGGCTCATATTTGAGCAAAAATCCGGTGATTCTTCAGGTGGAAGGCGGCCCGTTTTGCTCTCTTTGAAACCGGATGGCGGATTTGTCGTGGGGGTTAAGCTGATGGAAGATCATCTAATCACTGTCCTGACCAACTTGGAGGCTCATATCCTGGATGACCTCAACCACCCCCTATCTGAGAACAACCCCCAGTCGGTCATTTCAGATATCTCAAAAGCCGTCAGAGATATTTTACATCGCTCAGCCATTCCCTCTGAAAAATTTTACGGCCTGGGAGTTGGGCTGGCTGGCATTGTTGATCAAACGCAGAGCATTCTGCGTTACTCCCCCATCTTCGGATGGCAGGGGCTGCCCTTGGCATCTATGCTCAAGGAATCCTTGGGGGTGCGTGTTTTAATTGACAATGATGTCAACACCGTCACGTTGACAGAGAAATGGTTTGGCGTTGCCCAAAATCTCGATCATTTCCTTATGGTAACCATTGGGCGCGGGGTTGGGCTGGGAATCGTGGTGAATGGTCGCCTCTATCGGGGTCAGGGCGGTGCCGGGGAATTTGGACATATCGTAATGGACCCTCAAGGCCCTCTCTGCTCCTGCGGCAATCGCGGCTGTCTCGAAACCTTCATCGCAGATCCCCATTTAGTCCGCAAGGCCCAGAAAATCCTACCCCTGGATCAAACACCCGAGTCCGTGGAAGATCTGCACCTTTTGGCCAGACAAGGGCATTCTTCCATGCTGGAAATCTACCATGAGGCGGGAGAAATGCTGGGTCGCGGGCTGGCCAATCTGATCAATATCTTTGATCCCCAGATGATTATCCTGAGTGGAGAGGGGGTGAGGTCGAAAGCGTTTTTCCTTTCAGCCATGATGGAGGCGGTCCAGGCATATAAAATGCCGGGAATGGAAGAAGATATCAACATTCATATTGACATGCTAGAAGATTTGGCCTGGGCTCGGGGCGCTGCCGGTTTGGTTCTACGCTCCGTATTCGACTCACCGATTTTTAAAAATCCCTCTGAGATTTGATACCCGGCAAGTAGTCCTGAAATTGGAAGTTTAGAAAAGGAGGTCGCTGGAAAATATTCTCATTGAGCATCCTAACCCATATCCATTTCAAAATACAATATCCAAGGAGTAGAAAAACAGATGAAACGTACATTTTTATTAACCATCCTTTCCCTGCTGATGATATCAGCTCTTACCCTCGGTGCTTGCGCACAAAACGAGCCAGAAGCGCCTGAATCCCCTGCAACTGAAGAGACCGAACCGGCCGAACAAGAAGAAATCACGATAAAGGTGATGAGCTTTTTTGCCTACGATAACCCCGAAGTAGAAGAGGGCGTTGTGGAGGCCTTTGAAGCGGCCTATCCAAACATCACCGTTGAATTGGAAATGGTGCCTTTCTCGGACATATTCACCAAGTATAAGACCCTCATGGCAGGTGGAGAGGCTCCAGATGTAATCTCCCTAAACTTTGAGAATTCTCGTCAATTCGCAGCTCTGGGTGCTCTGGAGCCCCTCGACAGCTATATCGAATCCGATGGATACGATATGAGCATTTACTATGATAACACAGTCAGCATGTACAATGTGGACGGCGTACAATATGCACTGCCGGCAACCTTTTCTGATGTGGTTCTGTTCTACAACAAAACCCTTTTTGACAATGCAGGGCTGGAATACCCCTCCAGGGACTGGACCTATGACGATCTGATGACCGCCGGTGAGACGCTCACAGTTGATGAAGACGGTGATGGTATAAACGAAACCTTTGGTTATGCCCTGGCCTGGTGGCCAATGTATCTGTTTCTTCATGACGCAAATGTGCTGACCGAAGATGGCACAGCTTGCGCGCTGACTGAACCGAATGCCATTGAAGGCCTTGAGAAGATGGTGGAATTGCAGGGCGAAAACGGCATTGCGCCAGGACGGGATAGTCTCGCGGCTCAAAGTGACTGGGATATGTTCATGGCTGGACGTTTAGCCATGTATCCTGTTGGTCCCTGGGGTGTGCAACCCTTCAATGACAATATTGAGGATTTCGAGTGGGATATCGCCCACCATCCCGCCTTCCAGACCCAGGCAACTTTCCTGTTTGGCAATTCCTATGCAATTTCAGCAAGTTCAGAAAAGAAAGACGCAGCCTGGACATTCCTCAAATTTGCCACCGGACCGGAGGGTTCTATGATCCGTCAGAAGGGAAAGTACGAAATTTCTCCTGTGAGAGAAGTGGCTGAGAGTGAATTTCTGGCCTCGCTGGCCGGCGCACCGCCTGAAAATGCCATCGTTTTCATGGAGGCCGTGGATTATGCGACAACACCGCCAGCCCATCCGAAGTGGTCAGAAATCCATGATGCTATTTGGCCGGTGCTAGAGTTGGCCCTCCTTGGGGACATCACAGTTGAAGAAGCCATGACCAATGCGTGCACCGCTGTTGATGCCATCTTGGAAGAGTGATTTCCTCGGATAACACGCTGTCGGAGGGGCCTGTTTTGTATCTGGCCCCTCCGATACTTTGGAAAGGCCCCTTCATGCAGATAGCTACTGAACTTAAGAGAACAACCCAGAAGAAACACAAAGCATCGTACCGGATCAGAGAATCACTCTGGGGTATCTTATTCATCCTGCCAAATATGCTTCTGGTGCTTATTTTCACCTTGGTCCCGGTGTTTTTCGCTTTGGGTGTCAGTCTGACCGATTGGAATATTCTCTCCAGCCCATCCTTTATTGGATTGGAGAATTATCAAAAAATTTTATCGGACCCTGTTGCACATAAAACACTCCAGAACACCCTTGTGTTTACCGCGCTGAGCGTTCCTCTGCGAATTATCCTCCCCTTATTGCTTGCTGTGGCCCTCAATCAGAAAATTCGCGGCCTGCCGTTTTACCGAACCTGTTACTATCTTCCGGTCATTTCCGCATCTGTGGCTGTCAGCATGGTTTTCCTTTGGATTCTGGATTCAAATTACGGACTCTTGAACCGGGCTTTGGCTGCCGTGGGCCTCTCCCCTGTTGGGTGGTTGACCAATCCGAAGGTGGCCTTATTCTCCATTGTGTTGGTGACCGTTTGGCGAGGATTGGGCTTCAATATGATCATCTTCCTGGCAGCATTACAGGATGTGCCGGATACATTGTATGATGTCGCTGATATTGACGGCGCCAACGGAATCCAAAAATTCTTCTATGTGATGCTGCCCCTGATCACCCCGGCAATCTTCTTTACCCTCATCACCGGAGTGATTGACTCTTTCCAAAGCTTTGATCTTGTATACAACATGACAGATGGCGGTCCAGCCCGGGCTACGTATCTGGTTGGATACTATATCTGGCGGCAGGCATTCGAATACCTGAATATGGGATATGGTGCCGCTCTGGCCTATCTATTATTCTTTGCCATCCTAATGGTCACAATCCTCCAGTGGTCTGTTCGCAAACGCTGGGTTTTTGGAGAAGGTTAGAATGAAATCAACCAACGTCCTGAAAAAGATCCTCATCCATATACTTTTACTCTCGGGTGCGATTTTGATGGTCATCCCCTTTGTTTGGAGCGTGGTCACATCTCTAAAACCGGCAGGGGCTGTTTTCAGCCATCCACCCTTTTGGATGCCCTGGCCGCCGGACTTCTCTGCATACAGGGAAATTTTGAGCAAATTACCCTTCATTAAATATGCTTTGAATACCCTCAAAATCGCCCTGTTGGTGACAAGCGGCCAGTTGTTAACCTGTTCGATGGCTGGCTATGCCTTTGCAAAGTTACGATTTCCTGGCCGAGACAAGATATTCCTTGGGTACATTGCAACCTTAATGATCCCCGGATCCGTTGTGATGATCCCCAATTTTATCGTCATGCGGTATCTGGGATGGGTTAATTCCCACACGGCACTGATCATCCCGGCAATTGGCAGCGCGTACGGCACCTTTATGATGCGTCAGTTTTTCCTTTCCTTCCCGGACGAACTGGAGGACGCTGCAAAATTGGATGGGTGCAGTCCGCCAGCCTTTTATTGGTATGTTTTACTGCCCAATGCACAACCTATCCTGGCTACATTGGGTGTTATGGCTTTTCAGGGAACCTGGAATGACTTTCAATGGCCCTTGATTATCCTCAATTCTGAATCCAGACGTACATTGCAGATCGGATTGTCCTTCCTTACCAGTGAATATCACACCGATTGGACGATTCTAATGGCAGGATCCGTATTGACAATCACCCCGATTATTATCCTATTCTTTTTTGCACAAAAGTACTTCGTACAAAGTGTAAAATTAACTGGCTTGAAAGGTTAAAAAATCAATCACTATGGAACTACAGGAACTTATTCAAAAGAGTGTCCAGATAATTAAAAATAACCAGCATCCCTCTGGAGCGTATATTGCCAGCCCGAATTTCAGCAATTATGCCTATTCCTGGCTCCGGGATAACAGTTATATCGCCGTCTCCATGAATCGTTCAGGAAACTCCCAATCTGCTGAAGCGTTTCATCGTTGGGTTCATGGTGTCATCCAACGGTACCGCGGGAAGATTGATAGAATTGAGATGGCTTTATCTCAGGGAAATCACCTCACCGATCAAAATTTCCTCTTTACACGATATTCTTTAGAAGGATTTGAAGACACAAGCGATGATTCTTGGGGGAATTTTCAGTATGATGGCTATGGAACCTGGATTTGGTCTCTGGAAGAGCATTTCATCGAAACCGGGAATGGATCATTGGTTGCTGAACTCTGGCAAAGCGTTCTTGACATTACTCGATATCTTTCTGTTGTTTGGCGCCTTCCTGCCTATGATTGCTGGGAAGAGCATCCTGACTTGATTCATCCTTACTCTCTCGCCTGTGCGTATGGTGGACTTCATTCTGCCCTTCGGATGGCGAAATCTTGCCGGTTACCCATTGAAACCCATGACCTTTTGGACACCATGGAGACGATCCGCCAGTATGTCATGGACCAAGGAGTATGCGACAACATTTTAGTCAAGCACATTCATCCAGACCCTCAGGAAAACCCGTTATGCAAATCAAAAGTGGATTCAAGCCTGTTAGGAGCGATTTTCCCCTATCGTTTGATCCCCCAGGATTCGGAAATTGCTGAAAAAACCCTCAAGGCAATCCATGAAACGCTGCTCTCCAAGGGCGGTGGTGTCTATAGGTATCGAGCAGACACCTATTATGGTGGTGGGACATGGATATTGCTGACGGCCTGGTTGGGTTGGGTGGAATCGCTAATGGGAAATCATTCTCAAGCTCGCAAGCGACTTCACTGGATCCAGGATCAGGCCGATGAGAGTGGATGGCTGCCTGAACAAATGACCGATGAAGCCTTAACCCCAGAGATGATCGAACCATGGGAATCGCGATGGGGAAATGTGGCCTCGCCCCTATTATGGTCCCATGCGATGTTCTTGATCCTTGCTGACGCACTGAATATTACCTTGGAGAAGACCCATGGCTGAGATTGTTCATCGTCCTTGTGGCTGGGGCCACCCATATGCACAGGATCCAAACGAGCGGGTTCCGCGGCACCCTGAGGTCGGCGAACTAATTACCCTTTATGCTCAGTGTCAACCGCAGCGTGCATTCACAAAAGTTTGGGTCCTTTGGATGGATGAAAGCGGAGAGGAGAAGAAAGTTGAAGCGAAGAGAAAGAATTACTCAGAATCAGCAGAAAACTGGGAGACAACCCTCCCTTCTGTCTCCACGCCAACCACCCTGCATTACAGATTTTTTGGAGAAACAAAACAGGGTACGGTTGTCCAAACACAAGAATATTCCGTGGATCTGCGAACTTGGGTCAAACCTTGTGAACTGAAGAGCACAACGGTCCAAGGGTCAGAGATTTCCTTCTCATTTCGTTTTGCCGCTTTAGCCTATTCCGTCAACCTCCATTTTCATGTGGATGATTCTGGTCGGATCAATCTGACAACCAACACAATGAAAGTACCTGACAATACAAAGCGTGAAAAGCCCTCTTGGCACGCCAGCGCCGGCCCGGAAGGACTGAATTGCTGGATTCGCGATGATTTTCAGATCAGATTTGACGCTTATCACATGACATTTACCATCCTGAAAAATGACCAGCCAATCCTAACCGAATCCCAAGCTTTTGAAATTCTTATGAAGGGAGAGGGAATTATTTTGGGTCTGCGTCGCTTTTTCAAGTCACCCAGCGATGAGGTTTTCCTTGGCCTGGGTGAACGGTTTAATGCCCTGAATCAGAACGGAAAAACAATTGACACACGCGTTTTTGAACAGTACCAACATCAGGGAAGTAAAACCTACTTCCCGATACCATTTGTTCTTTCTTCCAGAAGGTATGCTCTTTTCATTGATTCTCCACGATGGTCAGAGTTTTCCTTTTCCACCAATGGGAGAAAATCCCTCCGTGTCACCCAAAAAACGGATCCCGGGTTAAATTCTCGCCTGGTACTTTTAACCGGGAATAATCTGATGGACATCGTGGAGGCATTCACACGATCTGTGGGTCTGCCAGTGTTGCCCCCTGTCTGGGCCTTTGGCCTCTGGATGAGCAGCAATGATTGGAACACACAGGCGGAAGTATTTCGCCAAAAGGACTTAATGATAAGTCACCAGATTCCTGCCACAGTCCTTGTCATTGAAGCCTGGAGTGATGAAAAAAACTTTTATATTTGGAATGACGCCACCTATACGCCAGGTAACCCAGGAGGACGGTTCACCCTGAAAGATTTCGAGTTTCCAGAACATGGGAAATGGCCTGATCCCCAAGGAATGACGGAAGAACTTCATAACGCTGGCTTGAAGCTGATTTTGTGGCAGATACCCGTTCTCAAACACTTATTCCCCCAGGATCTCGAAAACTATGGCCCAAGCGAACAACACGATCTGGATGAAGAACACATGATTGAAAATGACTTATGTGTTCATAATCCTGATGGCAGTCCCTATCGGGTGCCCCCAATGTGGTTTGCAAACAGCCTGGTTCTGGATGTCACCAACCCCGATGCCCTGGAATGGTGGCTCGGAAAACGTCAATATTTATTGGACGAAATTGGTGTGGATGGCTTCAAAACTGACGGCGGAGAACACCTTTGGAGCGAAGACTTGCAATTTTCTGATGGCCGCTCAAATGCGGAATTGTGGAATCTTTATCCGAAATACTATCAGGAAGCCTACCAAAACTTTGCCAACCGCCATAAGACCAGCAAAACTATCATGTTCAGCCGCTCTGGTTTCACGGGTTCGCAAAGTACACCCTGCCATTGGGCTGGGGATCAGATGTCTACGTGGGAAGCTTTCAAATCTGTTTTGATCGCTGGTCAGAATCTTGGTTTATGCGGCGTTCCATTCTGGGGCTGGGATATAGGTGGTTTTTCCGGAGAGATCCCATCCGCAGAATTATATCTCCGGTCCACAGCAGCAGCGGCCTTTGCCCCGGTGATGCAGTATCACTCCGAACACAACCAGCGTCAGACCCCGTGCGTTGACCGAACCCCATGGAACATACAAAACCGAACACGAGATCATCGCGTGATTCCCATATTCCGGCGTTTTGCCAACCTCAGGATGAGCCTTCTGCCATACTTATACAGCGAAGCCCACCACAGCAGTCTGACAGGACATCCGCTCTTTGGCTGTCCCTACGCAAAATATCTTGATCCAGACCTTCTCAACTTTCCCACTCAGTTCCTTTGCGGCCGCAGACTGCTTGTTGCGCCAGTGGTTGCGCCCGACAGAGAAGAATGGACTGTCTACCTTCCCCAAGGCGAATGGAAGTATTTTTGGACAGGAGAAGTTTTTTCTGGAGGACAGAAGCACACCATCCAAGCCCCCCTCGATGAGATTCCCGTTTTTGTCCTTATGGGAACGTGTCTGCCCATGAACCTCAATCCATCCAAGCGCTTCGGTGCATTCTTGGGAAATGACCTTCACGCATATCAGGTGCTGACAATCCTGCAGTATGGAGAGAATCCCGATGCAAGTGCTTACCCCTGGTTTGATTACATCTCCCGAAAGACCTACGACCTGGACAACAAAGGCGAAACATTGGAAAGACTAAGGCCAATTAACGAATTTGCTCAGGATATTCAATGGGACACGCGATAAAAAAATCAATCCCGGATATTTTTTAACCACAAAACGTACTGGAATCTCGATCCCCTACACCTACCAGCAATGGTTTCGCTGGTAGGTGTGTTAGATCCCCCACAGGGTGCCCTCCAACAACCCAGGAGAAAACGGTGAGATTATCTCGCTAAAATTGATATAATAGACGCACCACAAAGAAAAGGACTCATCATGGTATATGCAATCGAAAAGGCCTATCAACTCGCAAAAGCGCGTTATGCAGCCTTTGGCGTGGATGCCAACGCCGCATTGCAAAAGATGAATTCAGTCCATATCAGCATGCATTGCTGGCAGGGAGATGATGTCACCGGCTTTGAAAATCAAAGAGAATTCCTCGGCGGCGGTCTGGCAGCCACAGGCAATTATCCAGGTGCAGCCCGGACCCCCCATGAATTGCGCCAGGATCTTGAAAAAGCCTTTACCCTGATCCCTGGCCGCCATCGTCTCAACCTCCACGCCATTTATGCTGAAACAGACAATTTCACGGTTCCTCGGGATCAACTGCAGCCCAAACATTTTTCCACCTGGCTGGATTGGTCCCGGGGCCATGTTCAGGGCCTTGATTTCAACCCCACCCTCTTCAGCCACCCAAAAGCCCGGTCCGGACGAACGCTTTCCAGCGAAGATCCCGGCATTCGGGATTTTTGGATAGACCATTGTATCGCCTGCAGAGAGATCGCTGCACATTTTGGCGCCTGTCAGGGCAATCCTTCTATCAACAACATCTGGATTCCAGATGGCATGAAAGACACTCCGGAAGACCGCCTGACCCCCCGGAGAATTCTCAGGGAATCCCTGGATACCATTCTTGAAGTCCCCTACGATCCTGAAGCCCTTCTCGATTCAGTCGAGGGAAAACTCTTTGGGCTGGGATCGGAGTCCTATGTCGTGGGATCCCATGAGTTTTACCTCGCGTATGCCCTGAGCCGCAAGATTCTCCTGACTCTGGACACCGGCCATTTTCATCCAACCGAAATCGTTTCGGACAAACTCTCTGCAATCCTCCTTTTTCTGGACCAGGTTCTCCTGCACCTCAGCCGCGGGGTGCGCTGGGACAGCGATCATGTCGTCACTCTCACAGACGAACTGCGCGCCACCGCGCATGAAATCGTTCAGGGAGGTTTCCTCCACCGAGTGCATCTCGGATTGGATTATTTTGATGCCAGCATCAACCGTGTGGCAGCATGGGTCATCGGCATGCGCAACGTCCTGGCGGCTTTTCTGTATGCCTTCCTCGAACCGCACCAACTCCTGAAAGAGCTGGAACAGAACAGCGATGCCACCGGTCGGCTGGCTGTGCAGGAGGCCTGGAAAAAAATGCCCTTCAGCGCGATCTGGGCCTATTTCTGCGCTCAGCAGGATGTTCCCGATGATGTTCATTTACTGAACGAGATCAGGCAATATGAAAAAACAGTTCTCTTAAAGCGGGTGGGCACACAATGCGGGTAAGACAGTGTCTGGTCTTCAGCAGGAGTCAGACGGACACGTGACTCATGGTACTATTGAGATGGGATGAATGACAATGGATGAAGAAAACCATATCGGGTAAAGTAGCCTTGATTCCTTACGCTGGAACTGACGGTCAACCCTCATCAGATCTCAAATAAAGGACAACCTCCGAATTATGCCGATTAAGCGCATCCAATCTCACCCAATCCTTGACATTCCTGAAGCGGAGACAATCGAATTTACCTGGCAGAACCAGACCATCAAAGCCAAACAAGGGGAAACCATTGCGTCAGCTCTCATTGCAAATGGATTTGATGTTTTTGGCCACCACCCAAAGGATGGCGCGCCTTTGGGATTATTCTGCGCCAATGGGCAATGCTCACAATGTATGGTTCTGGTGGATGGAAAACCAGTCAAATCCTGCATGACAATGATCGCCCCCGGAATGACGGTCATGCCCGCGGACGGATTGCCGGATCTTTCCGCTTTAAAAGCCACGCAATCTCCCAATTTTTGGAAAGATGAATCCCCGGAGGAGGCACTTGATAACACGATAAAGATCCCCGTGCTGATCATTGGGGGCGGACCGGCCGGTTTATCAGCAGCCATTGAGCTGGGAAATCTGGGCATCAAGACCCTCCTGGTGGATGATAAAGCCCAACTAGGCGGCAAACTCGTGCTTCAAACCCACCGTTTCTTCGGCTCTACTGAGGCGGTCTATGCGGGCACTCGGGGAATTGATATTGCCAAAAAGCTCACCGAAGAGATTCAGGGCCTGGGGCCGGTGAAAATCTGGCTCGAATCCACGGCCGTTGGCGTATTTGAAGAAGGCGTCGTGGGCATCTGGCGAGGGGATGATACATATCAACTCGTTCAACCTGAAGCGCTTCTGATTGCAACCGGCGCCAGGGAACGCAGTCTGCCCTTTAAGGGCAACACCCTGCCCGGAATATATGGCGCTGGAGCTTTCCAGACCCTTGTCAATCGGGATTTAGTCCGACCGGCTGAAAGATTGTTCATCGTCGGCGGCGGCAATGTCGGCTTGATTGCCGGTTACCATGCCCTGCAAGCCGGGATTCAGGTTGTCGGTCTGGTGGAAGCCCTTCCCCAGTGTGGAGGGTACAAGGTACATAAAGACAAATTGGCGCGATTTGGCGTCCCCATCCTGACCTCTCACACCATTCTGGAAGCTAGCGGAGAGGATCGCGTAACGGGGGTTCGCATCGCCCAGGTGGACGACTCCTTCACCCCCATCGCGGAAACTGCGCAGGAAATTGCCTGCGACTGCGTTCTGATTGCTGTGGGGCTCAATCCCGTGGATGAGTTTTTCCATAAAGCCCGTCAGATTGGGATGCAGGTCTTTGCTGCCGGCGACGCCGCAGAAATTGCCGAGGCCTCGGCAGCCATGTTCTCCGGCAAGATCAAAGGCCTGGAGATTGCTGAATGTCTGGGGGTTGAAGCCCCAAATGTTCCAGAACAATGGATACAATTTGAAAAGGTTTTAAAATCCAAACCCGGGGAGATCCTGCCCCTGGCAGAGACCACGAAAGAAGAGGGCGTTTTCCCGGTCATGCACTGCCGGCAAGAGATACCTTGCGACCCCTGTGCCACGGTGTGCCCCAACGGCTTAATTAGCATGCAGAACCACAATATCCGCAGTCTGCCCGAATTTTGTCCAACGGACGCCAAAAACTGCATTGCCTGCGAACGCTGCGTGGCAATTTGTCCGGGTCTGGCCATTACCCTGGTGGATTTCAGAAACGATCCCCAGCACCCCACCGTGTCCATTCCCCTGGAGTTTGAAGAGCAAAAAATCAACCCCGGAGATCAGGTGGCCGTAACGGATGTGGATGGGCAGGTTCTCGGCACTTGTCCGGTCATCCGGATGCGTACGCTGCGGCAGTTTTCCCACACACGCATTGTCAGAGTCAAAGTGCCTGCCGAAATTGCTGCCAGGGTTGCCGGAATCCAGCTCCGTTCAGAGTGGAACAACCAAGAAGAAAGTGAGACAAGATTCACTGAAGAAACAGAGGGTGAAATCATCATCTGCCGCTGTGAACACATCTCCGCAGATCAAATCCGGGATCTCATCCGTCAGGGAGTTCGGGATATCAATCAGATAAAAGCTGCCACAAAGGCTACGATGGGGTCCTGTGGTGGGAAAACCTGTCTGTCCCTGATCAAGAGAATATTCCGGGAGGAAGGTGTTCCGCTGGAAGCGGTGACCGATCCACCCCACCGCCCTGTATTCGTGGAAATGCCCCTGGACATCCTTTCGAAACATTCCACAACGGAGGACAACTAGGCCATGATGCCAAACAAGAAAAACCACGACGTAATCATCATCGGCGGTGGTTCGGTTGGGGTTCCCAGCGCTTATTTCATGGCAAGAGCTGGGCTGGACGTCCTGGTCATCGAAAAAAAAACCAGTGTTGGTCAAGCTTCCAACAAACATGCCATTGGCGGTATCCGGGCCACACATTCCGATCCAGCAAAAATCTATCTTGGAAATCGCAGTTTGGAGGTTTTTTCAAGTTGGCAAACTCAACATGGAGATGACATCGAATGGCACCGGGGCGGATACTCCTTTATCGCCTATGATCAGAAAAACGAATCCATTCTGAAAGATCTGATCCAATGGCAGCAGCGTCACGACCTGAACATCAATTGGTTGGACGCGCAAGAGCTCTTGGACATCGTCCCCTACCTCAACTCTGAAGGACTTCGGGGAGGCACATTTTCTCCGGAGGATGGGAGCGCATCTCCATTGATGTCGGCCTTCGCTTTTCACAAACGAGCTGCAGAAGCCGGCGCATCCTTCCACTTTTCAGAGCAAGTCACGGATATACTGCAAGATGGTAATCGTATCACCGGCGTCCGAACCGACCGGGGAACATACCATGCTGCCTGGGTGATCAATGCTGCCGGTGGGTGGGCAAAACCCATTTCAGATAGAATCGGTGTGTCGCTCCCGGTGAAACCAGATTCCCACGAAGCAGCCATCACAGAACCGGTTCAGCGCCTGTTTCACCCCATGATCGTGGATATGCGCGCCAGGCCGGGATCAGCCAATTTCTATTTCTACCAACACCCAACCGGTAAGATCATCTTCTGCATGACACCGGATCCGCCCATCTGGGGAAACCACGTCATCGCATCAAAGGATTTCCTGCCCAAGGCCGCCCGCCGTCTAATGGATGTCATGCCGATATTGAAACATATCCGCGTCCGGCGCACATGGCGCGGTACCTATCCCATGACCCCCGACGGATCCCCCATCATCGGGACCGTGGACGGCCTGGATGGATATTTGTTGGCCGTAGGCATGTGCGGTCAGGGATTCATGTTTGGCCCCGGGGTGGGCCAACTGTTGACACATTTCATATTGAATCATCTTGACGAACCGGATAAAATCATCTTGGAACATCTCACATATCACAGAAAATTCGAAGCGGAAGAAGTGCTCAAGTGAACTCAACACCCATTAAAGCTGTTGTTTTTGATGTCGGAGGCGTCCTATTGCGGACAGAAGACCGATCCCACCGGGAGGCCCTCGAGGAAAAGTATCATCTCCCCCCGCATGGGACAGACGCGCTGGTTTTCGATTCTCCTGCTGCAAAAAGTGCAACCCTCGGCACAGCAACCCCGGACACAATTTGGGGCCATATCGCCCAAGCCCTGCAGCTTTCCCCCGAACAACTGCACCAATTTCAGGTAGCATTCTGGCGCGGAGATCGTCTTGATGAAGATCTTCTGGACTTTTTGCAGGGTTTGCGCACTGAGTACACGACAGCCCTCCTGAGCAACGCCTGGTCCAATCTGCGTACAATCCTAGCCAGGGATTATGACATTCTCGAAGGAAAAACCGTGGATCATATCCTGATTTCCGCTGAAATCGGGTATGCTAAACCTGATCCGCGTATCTACCACCATCTGTCAGAAAAACTGAGCATTGACTACGCAAGCATTCTTTTTGTGGATGATTTCATAGAGAATGTCGAGGCTGCTCGGAAATTGGGCATCTGCAGCATCCATTTTGCCCCGGAAAAAGACATGATTCAGGTAATACAGGAAAACCTCTAAATCAACCACCGCGATGAAAGAAGACGCGTGATGGAACTGGAACAATTATTAGACAGGTTGCCGGAAAGTTTTTCGGCCCTTGATATTGAACAAATCAAAAAAGCGCATCACTTTGCCAGCGAAGCCCACGCAGGCCAATCCCTTGCGTCCGGCCTTCCCTATGCAACCCATTGCACCGCTGTAGCGGGGATTCTTGCTGAACTCTCAGTGCCGCCGGCAATGATCATAGCGGGATTGCTCCACGATGTGATCGAAGACACAGACCTTTCTCTGGAGAAAGTCGAAAAAGAATTTAATCCCGAGGTTGCCAGCCTGGTGGATGGTGTCACGAAATTAACCCACCTGCCGAACCTCTTGCGGGGAGACCAGCACGCAGAAGCCCTTGATCAGCCCATTGAGAGCACCCACTCCCGCAAGATTCGGGAAGAGGACATCGCAGAAGCCCTTCGAAAGACCTTTCTGGCAATGAGCGACGATATCCGAGTCGTCCTTATAAAACTTGCTGATCGCCTTCACAATATGCGCACCCTGAGTTACTTCAGCGAAGCGAAACAAAAACGGATTGCTCAGGAAACCCTGGATATCTTCGCCCCCCTCGCCAACCGTCTCGGCATCTGGCAGATAAAATGGGAACTGGAGGACCTGGCCTTCCGGTTTGTCTCTCCCCAGGAGTACAAACAAATCGCTGAGAAATTGGCCAACCGCCGTGCAGACAGAGAGCGTCAGATAGCGGATATCATTGAACGCCTGGAATCAGTTTTGGGATCTGAAGGGGTCAAAGCCAGAATCTCCGGACGGCCAAAGCATATTTATTCCATTTATCGCAAAATGCAGCGCAAAGAGATGCCCTTTGAAATGCTCCGGGACCTGCGCGGTGTTCGTCTGATTGTGAACGATGTGGGCACCTGTTACAAAGCCCTGGGAGTCGTACATATGCGCTGGCGGCCCATTCCAGGAGAGTTTGACGACTATATTGCCGCAAGGAAGGATAACAACTACCAGTCGCTTCATACCGCAGTGATCTTTGAGGACGGAAAACCCCTGGAGGTTCAGATTCGTACCGAAAAAATGCATCGCAACGCGGAATACGGCATCGCCGCACACTGGCGCTATAAAGAAGATCAAGCGCCAATGAAAGAAGACTACGAACAAAAAATTAGCTGGATGCGCAGTCTCCTGGCCTGGCGTCAGGAAGATGAAGATGCCCAGGCCCTGGTGGAAGGATGGAAATCGGACGTCTTCAAAGACCGGGTCTATGTCCTCACTCCTCAGGGGGATATCCTCGATCTGCCTGCCGGATCCACACCAATTGATTTCGCCTATCATGTCCACACAGAGATCGGCCATCGCTGCCGTGGAGCCAAGGTCAACGGCAAGCTTGTTTCGCTGGATTATGTCCTGGAAACCGGGAATCAGGTCGAAATTCTGACGGCCAAACGCGGTGGACCTTCCAGAGATTGGTTGAATCCCAATCTCGGATTGGTGCGCACGAGCAGAGCCCGATCGAAAATCAAGCAGTGGTTCAGACGGCAGGACAGGGAATCCAACCTCACCCAAGGCAAAGCGATTCTCGAAAAAGAATTCAAGCGATTGGGGTTGAAATATGTAGATCTGGAAGATATTATCCCCGAGATGAACCTGAAAACTGTGGACGATCTCTATGTCGCCATCGGCTGTGGGGATATTGGTGTTGGACGGGTTGTCAATAAACTCGCAGAGGTCGAAGAAGAGGAATTTGAGGATGAGTTTGACCTGGATCTGTTGGAAACTCACCCAGCCCAAGCGCCAACAGATGCCGTTAAGGTCATGGGACTCAAAGGCATTGCCACCAATATTGGTAAATGCTGTAATCCGATGCCCGGGGATGAGATCATTGGATACATCACCCGTGGGCGTGGAGCCACCATCCACCGCCAGGATTGCCCCAATATCTTACGCGTCAATGAAAAAGAACGCCTTGTTAAGGTGTCATGGGGCCAACCAGGAAAGACCTTCCCGATTCCTGTGCAGATCACAGCCTATGACCGTCAGGGGTTGATGGCAGACATCTCCAATGTCATCTCGGAAGAAAATGTCAATTTGATTGACATGAGCATGAAGATGAACAAACATCTGGCACTGATTAAACTGGTTGTGGGCGTTCAGGGCATTTCCCAGTTAAGCCGGCTCCTGACCAGACTCGAAAGCCTTCCAAATGTTTTGGAGGCCAAACGTCGGCGGCCTGGCTGAACAAACCCTGCCCCATCTGAGTTCAACGCCTTTTGGTCTTTACGTTTTTTGTGGATTAGTGTAAAATCGCATCCTAACAAACCATTAAACATTCTTGGAGGAAAAGAATGCCCCGAATTCATTGTCATTATCTGGATTGTTTATTCCTGGATGGGAAGTACTGCTCAGCGGCAGCCATCGAGCTGGATCCCGATATCGGCTGTAAAACCTATCAACCCAACGAGGATTCCAGCCTCGATGTCTGGGACGATGATGAGGATCTGGATGATTGGGATGATATGGATGAGGAAGAAGAGGACCTCTGGATGGATGAAGAAGAGGACCTCCTCGACCTGGACATGGATGAGGAAGAAGATTTTTAGCCCCTTGGAATGAACCCCATGGGCAACAGCAGGTAAGGCAATGCCATTTGGGACTGGCTGCCCTGCGATTTCACGACTCGGATAAGCTTTCGGTCAGATCAATAGATCACTGTCCGTAGATATCAACACTGGTTCGGGAGAGGCTTTCCAAGCCTCTCTTGGTTTCTCTAGTCGAACGCAGCCGTTCGCAGCTAGCCATAGAACCCTTCAGCAAGTAAAATAGTAACAATCAAGGAGTGTGGAAAATGACTGAACTAGATCCTTTACCCTACAAATCAATTAATGTCTATATTGATCGGCAAACATTGGAAGACATCCTCAAGCAGGTGCTGGAAGGTATCAGCTCCCTGCCAAAACCGGAGCAAATTGCCTTTGTAAAAGATTTCAGAAAATATGTCAAGATCAATGGGTTTCGCAATCCAACCATGGCGCCACTGGCTCTGCGAGTCAATGCTTACGCCAATGCCTTTGAGGAAAAGGACGAAGTGGTACCCTTCTCCCTTTCCACCTGGACAAAACTTTCTCCGGAGTTCGCCGAATCCGTCAAGAAATGGCTGCAGGAGCAGGATTTTGAAAACTTGGCCCTCACCCGGGAATATGAGGAGGAAGAGGGATTTATGCCCACTTGGCCGGAGGATCTATCATCTGACAAATTAATCAAGGCCTTTCAGAAGGATCATCCCGATTCATCTTTCGATGAAGACAAGTTGATTGTCATGGCCCTTTGGATCGCCGGTCAATTGCCCAGGGAATAATCTGATATATAATAAAGGGTGTCAAATCTATTCCTTGCATAGGAGTATTATGGAACCCCTTGAAACAAACACCAACGTAGGAAAGACAACCATCTCAACGGAAGTGTTGCACACCATCGCTCGTCTGACCACCTTGAGCGTGCAGGGGGTCAGCCGCATGGCTGCCCAGGCCGGACATCTCGAAAAGCTCCTCGGAAAAGAAGAATACGAGGGCATCACCGTCAAGATTGAATCAGGCACTGTTTTTGTGGATGCCTATGTGGTTTTAATGAGCAACTTCAACGTGAGGGATGTCAGCCGGGAAATTCAATCGCGGGTTTCCCGGGCCATCTCGGAGATGGTCGGCATGGATGTAGGAAGCGTAACTATTCATATCATGGATATTGACTTCAGTGCCTGAACACAGAAAAAGACAAAGTACCTTATAATGAAATCTCGCACAAAAGCCCGCAGCATTGCCCTCCAGGTTCTCTACGAAGTGGACATTACTCAGCATAAACCAGGTAGCGTGCTGCAAGAACATTACGAAGTAATCAGGATCGCGGAAAACCTAAAGGATTTTATCAGCCAGATCGTTTCCGGTGTTCTGAAATACCAACAGACATTGGACGAGTTCATCGCTGCTTTTGCACCCGAGTGGCCCATTGACCAGGTGGCCGTGATTGACCGGAATCTCCTGCGGATGGCGCTTTGGGAGATCGCAGTATATCGGAAAACCCCTGTGAAGGTGGTTGTCAATGAAGCAGTTGAGCTGGCAAAACAATTTGGCGCAGATGGGTCGCAGCGCTTCATCAATGGCGTTCTGGGGGGCTTCATTGACAACCTGGATGAAATTAAATTAACTATGAAGTTGGTGCAGGATGAGACCAAATAATTCACAACCTGCAATTTGGAGAGTATTTTCCATTTTCCTGATTCTGCTTCCACTCACCGCGGCGATTTCAAGCTGCGCCTTGACCTTCACTCCCCAGATAGAATCAACCCCCTCACCTGCACCAGAAGATCTTACACCTCCCCTGGTGGACATCACCTTTCAACTTCAGATCGCACCTGAGTTCTATGGACAGAGCCGGATTGCCATCGAAATCCTCGATGAGGTCACCGGCCTCCCGTACAATCCCAAACGCTATGACCTTTCTCAGGTCAGGGAGGATCTTCTCCAGGTTACCTTGCCCTTTTCGTCCGGGTCGGTGATTAAATACCGTTATGTTAAAATCAGCGGGGGGTTTCAGCCGGAAGCCAATCTGGACGGTGAAGCCATCCGTTATCGGATGTACTTTGCTTCGATTCCCGACACGGTGAACGATGTTTTCCAGTCCTGGGAGGGTCAAGCCCGTACAATCGAAACCGGGACCCTGACCGGTTTACTGACGGATCCCATCAGCAATGAACCCATCGCTGATATCCTTGTGAATGCTGCCGGGATGATGACCTTTACGGATGCAAATGGTCGTTTCACCTTCCACAACCTGCCTGACGGTGTTCACAATATTGTGTTTTATGCCATTGACGGTCAGTATAAGACCTTTCAACAGGGAGCCACGATTTCCGAAGGATTGGTCACTCCCGCGGACATCGTTTTGCTGCCCATGCCCAAGGTCACCGTCACCTTCATCATTCGCCCCCCCAATGATGCCCTGGGCGTACCGATTTACCTTGCGGGGAATTTAATCCAGTTAGGCAACACCTTCACCGATCTGCCCGGCGGGATGAGCCTGAAACCCAAGCGGATGCCCATGCTCTCTCCCCTTGAGGATGGGACCCAGACGATTTCTCTGTCCCTCCACGCGGAAACTGACCTGCGCTTCAAGTTCACCCTGGGAGATGGCTATTGGAACGCGGAACAACGGAACGACGTGAACCACGTCATCCGGCAGTTGATTGTTCCAAATCACGATGTCACATTGACCCTGGACATCGAATCCTGGCGTACTCCCGGATTCGAACCGATCACCTTTCAGGTGCAAATTCCGCCAGAAAACTCCCCTGGTGATGAAAAGTACATCCAATTCCAAACGGCAAAATGGACAGAGCCAATCCCCCTCTGGAACCTGGGCAATGGAAATTATCTCTATATTCTCTTCTCACCCTTCGATCCAACCACAGCCCTCAATTATCGCTTTTGCCGGAATGAAAACTGCGACCGGGCAACAGCCGCCTCACCTCTGCCGGATGGAGGCACAGTGCAGCCCGGAACAGCGCCGCAAACCCTCTCCATTTCACTCACAGAATGGAATAACTGGCAGAAGCTTACCGAACCAGCCGATGTGGCAGCCGCCGAGATCCCCCTGAAAGAAGGGAACTTTGTTGCAGGCATTGAATTGACCCCGGAAATGGATCCATCCTGGCCGGTGTATGCGCCCTATGGCCTTGCATCCATCACAGAAATTGATGCCAGCATGGTAATCTTCAGACCCACATGGACAGTCAATCAATTCACCCCTGCCATTTTTCCACGGCCCGGAAAAACGCCCTTCAAATCCGATCTGGTCAAAATGCTCAATGATGCGCAGTCTCTGGGCCTAAATACCGCATTGTTCCCTACCATTGATTTCTACGAAAGCAGAGAATTCTGGTGGGGCATACAAACGCATGATGAAGGCTGGTGGACCACCTGGTTTGGAGATTTGCAACAGTTTCTTCTGAACTATGCGCAAATCGCCTCAGACACCAATTCAGACAGTCTGATCATCGGCGGAAAAGACCTACTGCCGGCCATCCCGGGTGGAGTGTATCCGGATGGCTCCCCCAGCACTGTTCCTGCTTCAAGCGAAGGGATCTGGCGCGAGATACTCTCTGAAATCCGGAAGGTGTATGGCGGCAAAATTGTCTGGGCGACCACGATCAATCAGGAATCTGATCCATTGCCGCCTTTCCTGGATGCCGTTGATGCAGTCTATGTCGCAATGGATACCCCCCTGGGACCTGCACAGACCATCTCACCGGATGAGATATCCATCGGGTTTGAAGACTTTGCCATTAACACCCTCGGAGCAGTCTATCAAGACACCAATTTACCCCTGATTGTGGCCCTTGGCTATCCGTCGGTGACAAACAGCCACCAGGGATGCCTTCTGGTCAGCGATACCTGTGAATCTGATGCCCTTTTCCTTCCCGGGGAGTTATCTCTCTATTCACAGGACCTGAATCAGCAAGCGACAATCTACAATGAGATTTTGCCCGCAATGGCTGATCAACCGTGGATATCCGGCATCGTCATTCGCGGCTATCAGCCAACGGTGGAGATTTTTGACAATTCCTCCTCCATTGCCGGAAAACCTGCGGAACAGGTTATCTGGTACTGGTTTGAGGGATTGAAATGATGTGATGACATCAAATCATATCCAAATGGAAATCTGGAGATTGGGAACACGATATGATGACAGACCTTTCAAGCTGGCTGGAAAATCTTGGCGTCACCCATCAAAAGGACATCTTCCATAATCCTAATCGCGCAGACCTTGTCACGAAAGCCCTGGGGAATACCGAGGGGGTTCTTTCCCGCCATGGCGCGCTTGTCGTCAACACCACCCCATATACAGGCCGCTCCCCGGATGATAAATACATCGTGGATTACGGCGATCGAAATGACCTGTGGTGGGGCGACGTAAATCAGAAAATCACACCGGAGAAATTTGATCATATTCAGGGCCGCCTTGCTGCCTACCTGAACAACCGTAGCCTTTATATCATTGATGCCCGCATCGGTGCGGACCCAACCTATCAGAAGAAAGTGCGTCTCATCACTGAGTTTGCCTGGCAGGCCCTTGCAGGACAAAACCTCTTTATTTATGATGGCTCCACCCATTCAAGCGAACCAGATATCATCATCCTGGCTGCGCCAGATTTCCACACAACCCCTTCTTTGGACGGCGTGCGATCAAAAGCGTCAATTTGCATTGATCTCCGTCAGAAAACGGTTCTGATTGCTGGTTCAAAATACGCGGGAGAAATCAAAAAATCCGCCTTCACCATCATGAACGCCATCCTGCCAGAATCAGATGTGCTCCCCATGCATTGTTCCGCCAATGTGGGTCCTGAGGGAGATGTGGCCCTGTATTTTGGTCTTTCCGGAACCGGAAAAACCACCCTGTCATCAACACCGGATCGTCAGTTGATCGGTGATGATGAACACGGTTGGGGCAAAAACGGCGTATTCAACTTCGAAGGCGGTTGCTATGCTAAAACAATCCGTCTCAGAAAAGACCTTGAACCTATCATTTGGGAAGCTGCCCAGCAATTTGGCACCGTTCTTGAAAATGTCTGGCTCGAACCCCAAACCCGCACGGTGGATTTTGATGATATTCGTTTTACAGAAAACACCCGGGCTGCCTATCCCCTTTCCTTTGTAGAAAACACCATCCCAGAAGGCAGAGCAGGACACCCAAAGCATGTCTTTTTCCTGACGGCTGACGCCTTTGGGGTGATGCCCCCCATCGCTCGTCTGACCCCGGAACAAGCGATATTTTATTTTCTTTCAGGCTATACCTCAAAGGTGGCCGGAACCGAAACCGGCCTGGGAAAAAAACCCAGGGCCACTTTTTCCACCTGTTTTGGAGAGCCCTTCCTTCCCCTGACCCCCAATATCTATGCGAAATTACTGGAAAAGAAAATTCTCACCCACCAGAGCCAGGTCTGGCTGATCAACACCGGATGGACAGGCGGGGACTATAATAAGGGATACCGCATGCCGCTTCCCCACACCCGTCGCATGGTGCAATGGATCCTCTCCGGTGAATCAGACTCTTCATCTTTCCACAAGGATTCGATCTTTGAGGTGGAAGTTCCGGATCACATTTCCGGTATTCCGAATGCCCTCCTCACACCCCGGCAGACCTGGGAAGACCCTTCCGAGTTCGTCAAGGTTGCTAGAAAATTGAAGTCTGATTTCGATGTCAATTTTGATAAGTTTTCCCCATTTTTAAAGTGACCCCCACAGGAGAATGCCCACCATCATGAGGCTTGAAGCATAAAAAAATATACCCAAACGCAGTCTCCTCCTCAGAAAAGGCCCCCCATCCAGGAGGGAACGCAACCCGGCGAAAACAACAGCAAAGACCAGCCCAACAATGAAAGTGGTAATTCCCAGGGGAAAACCAAATATGAACCCCAGGATCCCCGCGCAGTGAATATCCCCACCCCCAAAAGGCGGGGCTGGAGAAGTGCCCCGAGCTTTCCTGTTGTAATTTTTCAGAATCCAATAGATGCCCCACGTAATGAATATCATCCCGGCCCCGCCAATACCACGGTATCCTACATTTTTTGAAACAAACCCCGGCATCAGGCTGAAAAGGGCTGCAAATCCCAGCAATGCGCGCGGCACCCTTCCCAGATAGACATCTGTCAATGCTGCAGCGCATAACAGACTATTGACCAGAAGGCCCATTGCCAGAAGTACAAGATTTTCGAGGAGTATGGTAAAAATAACGGTGGAAACAAAGCAAGCTAGCAAAATCCCCAGGATCACTGGCCGTTTGTTTAGTCTGGACGGTAATCCATTGTGGATTGACAGGTGATAAACAGCCAACACGAAGTAACTGAGATACCCCATGCTGACGCCAAGAAAGCATGCCAGAACAAACGAAGTGACTGTCATTTCTCACATTATACAACAGACCCAAGTGCAGGAGAAAACATGGAAAAATTTATCATCGAAGGTGGATTTCCCCTGGAAGGTGACCTGGTTCCCTCAGGAAATAAGAACGCTGCCCTGCCCCTTCTGGCGGCTTGCCTGCTGACCGACGAACCCGTCATATTGCGCAATGTCCCCAACATCCGGGACATTCGCACAATGACCAAACTACTCAGGAGCTTGAATGCTCAGGTGGAGATACTGGATGAATCAACCCTGCGCATTCACGCCAGAGATATTTTTCCAGCCGACCTCGATCCAGAACTTTGCCGACGAATACGGGCGTCCATCCTTCTGGCAGGTCCCCTTCTGAGCCGTGTTGGCGGGGTGGTTCTGCCCCCGCCAGGAGGTGATGTGATCGGTCGCAGGCGTGTGGACACCCACATTCTGGCTTTTTCCCACCTGGGGGTGAACACAGACTACAAAGATAATCAGTTCCACTTTGAAGCGAGCAACCTGCATGGCGCGGATATTCTCCTGGATGAAGCATCTGTCACAGCCACGGAAAATGCCATTATGGCCTCCGTTCTGGCAAAGGGTGAAACCCAGCTTCGGAATGCAGCCAGCGAACCCCATATTCAAGAGTTATGCCATTTTCTGAACAATCTTGGCGCGAAAATTGAAAATATCGGCTCCAACACCCTGCATATCACCGGTGTGAACAGACTGCGTGGCGGTGAATACACCATTGGTCCGGATTACCTCGAGGTAGTCAGCTACATTGGAGCAGCCGTGGTCACCAACGGTTCCATTCGGATCCGGAAGGCTGGTGTGGACTATCTGGATATGATTCATCTCGTGATGCAACGCCTGGGGGTGACCTGGGATTGCGAGGAGGATGACATAATCGTCCCCAAGGAACAACGCTTGCGAATTGAGCCGGATCTTGGAAATGCTATCCCTGAAATATCCGTCATGCCCTGGCCTGCATTCCCCACCGATCTGATGAGCATCGCAATCGTCATCTCCACCCAATCCGAGGGCAGCATCCTTTTTCACGACTGGATGTATCCATCCAGAATGTATTTCACAGATAAATTGATTGGAATGGGAGCGCAGATTGTCCTTTGCGATCCGCACCGCTGTGTAGTCCAGGGGCCCACCCGGTTGAGCGGAGAGATTCTCGAAAGTCCTGATATCCGGGCGGGAATGGCCCTGGTCCTGGCAGCCCTCTCCGCCCAGGGAACCAGCGTCATCCACAATGTCGGTCAAATAGACCGCGGATACGAGCGGGTGGACCAGAAACTGCAAGCCCTTGGCGCCAGAATCCAACGGGTGGATCGGTGATGACCGCAAGGGAGAACAGGTAAGCCCTTAACCCAAAAAGAAGGCGGTTGACCGCCTTCTTTTTTCTTTGATATGAACACCTTACTCTGATTCTTGGTGCGTCTTCACCACATCCAGGAATTGTTCTATACCGTCCCGCAGAAGGGGTTCCGGCAATGCGCCGACCTGGCGATTCACAATTTTGCCCTGATAGAGCATCAGCATCGTAGGAATTCCCTGGACGCCATATTTCATTGCCCATTCAGAATTTTCATCCGTGTTCACTTTGGCAACAAGCAGCTTGCCAGCATATTCATCGGCAACCTTCTCCAAAATGGGGGCAACCATTTTACATGGTCCGCACCAGGGCGCCCAAAAATCCACAATCACCGGTAATTCGGACTCGAGCACCGTCTTCTCAAAGGCAGCATCAGTTACTTGAATAGGTTCATTAATCATATTTTCTCCTCATTTCTTGATATAATCGCAGTATATCATACATCATCCCGCATCAATATTAACATCGTATAGATTTTATGGACCCAATCGGTGAATTATTGTTAAGACAGTTTAAAAATCTGACATCCAGCTAATCACATGCTGAATTTTGGACAAAAAGGGCGGACCCAAAAGCAATATGCCGATCACCACCGCAGAAATGGCGGCAATCAGCACCGCAGCAGCTCCAACATCTTTGCCGACCCGGGCCAGGGGATGCAAATCCGGGCTTGCCAGGTCCACCACAATTTCCAGTGCGGTATTGATAAACTCGGCCGTCCACACCATGGCAATTGTCAAGACCAACATCGCCCAGGATTTCAGCGGAAGTCCCAACCAGAAGCCCAATATCACAACCCCGCCGGTCGCCAGCGCATGAATCCAGGCATTTTGCTGGGTGCGGATCACATGCCACAAACCGATGACGGCATTCCGAAAGCTGTGGATCCTAGATCGGATAAACTTGAACAAAACAATAGTCCTTCCCTGAAAACACTTGACATCCTTCAGGCTTCTTCGTAAGATAACTATACATCATTCACAGGTGACCATTATGGTTTTTATCAACAACAAACACTTTTTCGTTTTCCTCATCGCAAATGCTTGGCATTGGCGTTGTCCGAAATGCGGCAGCACAAAATGGACCCACACCCCCTCTCCTCCGCCAAAATGCGATCGCTGCGGCTCTTACATGATTCGGCAAAACTGAACCACACAACCACTCTTATTCCCGCACAAAATAAGCAATACCCAATGGCTTTGGCCCAGAGTGCGTGGCCAGGACACAACCCACGTTGTTCGTTAAGACCTCAATGGATTGGGATAAACTGGATATCTTCTCCTTAAGAAAAGCAACCTCATCCTCGCAATTCAGATGGGTGATGAAAATCCTCTCCAGATCAAGGATCTGGATCTGATCCGCGAAAAAGGAGAGCAATGCGTTCACCGCCTTTTTTCTGGAACCTCGGATTTTCTGCAATACCCCCAGGGTCCCATCCAGTTGAATATTGAGAAATGGCCGAATCTTAAGAACACTGGAAACAAAATGGGCCACAGCGGAACAACGTCCGCCATGGTAGAGATAGTCGAGGGTGTCAAGGATGAAAATACCCCGGCTCTGCCGGACCAGTTGGCGAATACGCTGACCAAGGTCTTTGAACCCAACGCCCTGATCGCGCCACTCTGCCGCCTTTAAAACAACCTGGCCATATCCAGAAGAAATGCTTTTGGAATCAATGATATCAATCTCAGGATTACCCAACTCCTTCAAAGCCATCCTTGCATTTTGAAATGTGGAGGATAATTGGCTTGAAACGCTGATATAGATGGACCGCTCCTTGTGATCAAAAAAATCCAAGAAATCCCCCAGAGAGGGTGCCGATGTCTTTGGATATTGTCCCGTATCGGTGACTTTTTGAAATAAGTTTTCAGGATTGATCTCTGCCCCATCCTTATACGTTTCTTCACCTATCTGCAGATACATGGGGATGACTTTAATGTCATATTTCTCACACAGCGTAGAAGGCAAGTCTGAAGTGCTGTCGGTAAGTATTTTAATTGAACCCATTGAAACCCATAATCCTTTTGCCTTAAAGATGCTTCCTGATTATACCAATGAATGGAGGAATATCAGGTCAAAAACATTTCGATTATCCTGTCAAGTGAGGTATAATTTCTAGTTGCTAACAAGTTATTATTTTAAGTTACAGTACCTATCGAGGCATGGTTATGGCATTGGCGCAGTTAGATTTAAGCGGAGCATATTGGCAGACACTGGAAATCACTGACGAAGATATTGAATTCATCTACAGCTATTTGCTTGAAAAAGAAACGCCCCTTCCCCTGGAGCATCTGGCAGAAGCCCTGGTGGATGAACGGATTCGTTCAGAAGAAGAACGCTTGAAGAAAAAACAAAAGGAAAAGGGGAAGATCTACTTACCAAAGGACACATATCAGGTCGGGGAGAAAATTCAATTTCCTGCGATAAATTGGGTCAGTGGAGAGATTAGCGATATCCGTGAGGGTCATAACCCGGAGCTCCCGGAATTACAGGTACTCACTGTTCAGCTTGAAAATGGGAACTCCAGAGAGTTTGCAGCTAATCTGGCGGACCATTCCCTGAACGATATTGAAGTTTATCAGGATGAGGGCGAAAGGCAAAAGCCCGAGGATGTCCTCGAAAATTTCAGTGATGAGATCATCACCAAATTGGAAGAAAAATTGGAAGCGAACAAAGATCTGGTCCGCATTGGGCCCGATTGGTTCCCGAAATCCTTACTGATTGAATTCAATGTTGGTCACCTGAATCTGGCCGAAGCCGTTCTGGATATGCACGACGGCGGTCCCCTTCCGGTGAATGCCCTGCTGGAACAAATTGATGTGGACACGGATGATCCGCAGGAACTGCTGGAATTCTCCATGAATTACGCCCTGCAAGAGGATTCCCGCTTCGATGAAGTGGGACCAAGGGGCGTAGTCCTTTGGTTCCTGAACCGACTGGAACCGGAATATGTTCGCGAGAAACCATTGCAGTTAACTTATTCTCCCCTTGATTATGATCGTGATCTGCTGAGCGAGGATATGCGCAAAGCCGAAGCACGGATTGATGATGAACTCGCTTCCCCGGAGCCGGAATTCCTCAAGAAAAAGCCAGGGAAGGAGGTTCTGGTAACTCTCAATTACCCCCATTGGCGGGTCGGAAGTATTCCCCTCACCGATTACACCCGGCCTTTCTTCCCAACCGCTCTGGAAACTCCCCGGGTCAAGTTCAAACTGATCGATTCCGAGGGAGAAGAAATTTCTGCCTGGGTTGTTCGCCCCCACCATTATGTTTATGGACTTCGCGAATGGTATGAGGAGCAGGAATTGATGCCCGGCAATGTCATCCGCATCAAACAAGGAAAGAACCCCGGAGAGGTGTTGATTGAGCCTGAGAAAAAACGCAGCAATCGGGAATGGATTCGCACTCTGCTGATTGGCGCAGATGGCGGCATTGTTTTCGCCATGCTGAAACAAATGATCACCGCGGACTTCAATGAACGGATGACCATTGCCGTACCTTCAACGGATGTTCTGGACGAATTATGGCAAAAACGGGCAAACAATCCCCGGCCTCTCAATCACGACATGAAAAGCATCATGAACGAACTAGCCAAGCTCAATCCACAGGGTCATGTGCACAGTGTAGAACTTTACGCCGCCCTGAATTGTCTGCGTCGGTGCCCGCCAGGCCTCATTTTCGGTATGCTGGCCTCAGATCCTGATTTTGTCCCGGTGGGAGATCTCTATTTCCGCCTGAAAGAGAATTCATAAAGAAAGGAAAACATGAATTCTAAGCGAAGCAGTTTGATTAAACCAACAACGACAACCCCTTTTCAAATTGATTTTGATTGGTGGAAAAAACATGACCGGGATTGGCGGGTTTATCTGCGCAGTTTCCTTTGCCACGAACACCAGGAGATGTATGATTCCCTTGAAAGCGGCGAGATGATTGATTGGGTTGACCCGGAAACAGGAGAGGTGTCCCAGGTGGATGGCTTACAGCACATCCTGATCACCCACTGCGCCAAACAGGAGGACTTTCTGACCAATAAAACCGCGTTAGTGGATTCGGTCTTCCGCGTCTTTCTTTCCAACGGGAACAAACCTCTCACGCCCGAACAATTGGGGGATCGGCTGAACCGGCCGGCTTCAACGATCCTGCGCACGTTCTCGGGTTTCAGAGTGTATAAAGGAATCCGGCCAATTAACAACTAGCGTCCGGTTTGTGTTATAATGCCAACCTGTTATTTGCCCCTGTAGCTCAATTGGACAGAGCACTGGACTTCTAATCCAATGGTTGCAGGTTCGAGTCCTGTCAGGGGTGCTTGAAAGAAGAAATACAATGGTAAAAGAAAAAAGCAAATACGATCCGCCAACCCTCACAAAATGGCACCTGAATATCCATTCTGTGCAATGGACACCGCCCTACGATGTCTTTGAGGATGCAGAATCATATCTTGTGCGGGTTGAAATTGCCGGCACCAGAGAAGAGGATTTTCTGATCTGGATGGAAGGGGACACCCTGATCATCACCGGGGAGCGGCACGCAGCCGACATTTCCAACATCGTGCATGGGGAAATCATTTATGGAGAATTCAAAGCCCGGATCGGTTTATCCGAATCGGTCATCAGCAGCGAGGTTGAAGCCAGTTATCAAAACGGGTTTCTGACCGTTTACCTGCCGAAACTCTGAGCTCCCACCAAGCTTCAGACACCAAATATAGCAAATACGCGGCGGCGCTGTTCTGGTTTTTTCCTTTTTATCGGTATAATGATTAACTGAATCAGATCTGATGAAAGGAAAACAAAATGAAACTTATCTTGCGCTGGTTGATCATTGCTGTGTCACTGTATGTTGCTGTGCTGATTGTGCCCGGCATCACAGTGGAAGGTGATGCCTGGGTTGCCTTTTCTGTCATGGCCCTGGTGCTGGGATTGGTCAATGCCGTCATCCGTCCAATCCTGAAATTCCTCTCCTGCGGATTCATCATCATCACCCTGGGCCTATTCGTCCTCGTTATCAATGCAGGCACCTTCTTGCTGGCTTCGGAAATCGCCCAGAACTGGTTTGGCGTAGGCTTTTACGTTGATGGTTTCATTCCAGCCCTGTTGGGCTCCATCATCGTCAGCATTGTATCCGTGATCCTGAACCAGATCCTCATTGAGGAAGAAGACTAAAATCCCTGGCATGGCCCGGGGAGAAAAATTTTACCTGCGTGGGTAAAAAACAAAGGCTTTTTTCAATCACAACTTCATGGCGCACGGCCCCGGACAAGTCCACCTTTTCCGGGGCTAAAACAAACTGACTAATCGCTCAATATGGCACATTGCAACTGCTAAACTGAATTTATCAACGGATTCCCCTTTCTTGATCATCATCTATTTTCACCTCCTGTCTCAGGCGGCCCAACCCGAGCCGCACAAATTTGCCCTGACAAAACCTGTTTTTGCCTGTCAAGGCAAAGTTAAAATGTCCTACTCCCTAGCAAAGTAGAAATGTCCTATCAGGGAGTAGGCACTGGTTGTCCATTGATCTTTTTCCCATAGGTACGCCAGGGGT
>DAOTUG010000030.1:0-8336 GCA_034437335.1 Anaerolineaceae bacterium | reverse complement strand
GTCTGCGTAGCCCTTCAACGCCTGCACTTTGGTCATCGCCGCAGTCAGCGTGGTTTTGCCATGGTCAATATGCCCCATTGTGCCCACGTTGAGGTGCGGCTTTGAGCGATCAAATTTCTCCTTGGCCATATATACCTTTCTCCTTAAATCTTGCTACGTTCTTTTAGATATAAATTAAAAATTTCGGCAGAAAGCCCTCAATGGGATTTGAACCCATGACCTCGTTCTTACCAAGAACGCGCTCTACCGCCTGAGCTATGAGGGCAGCCGGTCCGACTGGAAGCCAGAGGCTGCCAGAATGGACGGTGTTGGATTCGAACCAACGAAGGCCTGTGCCAACTGATTTACAGTCAGTCCCCTTTGTCCACTTGGGTAACCGTCCTGGATCAAGCAAAGTGTTACTCGCTCGAGACCGGGATCGTCTTTGCCAATCCCGATCGCAAACGGATAACCTGAGCCGATGATGGGAATCGAACCCATAACCTATCACTTACAAGGCGATTGCTCTACCATTGAGCTACATCGGCAAAGCTCTATTGTTAAGGTCGCGGTAAACATCATAGACGTTCTGAGACTGCACGATTATACCAAAGCCTGTAATGAAACGCAAGATTCAACAACCTGGTAAGCATGCGCCGCGATGTATGAGTCTATCAGATTATAGTTAAAAGGTCAAGCTGGAAATCCGCAGAATGCACCCTTCACCAGCCCCTTCATTTTACCCCGTCCCAGGCCCAACACAAGCGCCCCAATCCTCAGCCAGACAACCTTAAAATTCCCCGAGAAACGGATTAGGCCCTTGACGAATCTAGAACACACGTTCTATAATGGAGACACGATCCCACATTTCCCATTCACCACCTTCTATGCAGGAGTCGTCTCAGATGAACCTCTCAAAAGAACCTATCCTCAAATTTTTCAAGGAGAAGATCCACTTCAAACGCGGTCTGGCATATCTGATCATTATGATCACAGCGCTGACCGCCTTCGAAATTTTCAACTACAGCACCACGGAATTCGCATTGAGCGATCTGCTGGGAGACCTGCGGTTTGCCGGCATACGCTGGGCTACGATCCTCTCCATCGCCTTTTGCGGCATTGATTTCGCCGGAATCGCCCGCCTCTTCACCCCCGAACAGGGCCCGGGGGAAGCCAAACAAATCTGGTATCTCTTTGGCGCTTGGCTTCTGGCGGCCACCATGAACGCCATCCTCACCTGGTGGGGCGTTTCAATGGCCATCACCAATCACACCATCGCCAGCAGCGCCGTCCTCCCTCCGGAAACCCTACTCAGCGTCGTCCCGATCTTCGTGGCCATCATGGTCTGGCTGATCCGCATTCTGATCATCGGTTCCCTGTCCGTGCGCGGCGATCAGGTCCTCCATGACAGGGACAAGGCACGGGAACAACCCACGGCCCAGCTATCCCGTCAGCAGCCCAAACCCGGGCAGGCCTTTTCTCCGGCACCAAAACCAAAACCGGTCCCAGCATCCCGCGCCGCCCGTCCCATCCCAAAGCCAAAGCCCAAACCCATTCCCCGGCCGGAAAACACCTACAGCATCCGCCCGGAACCCACCTACCACACCCTGTCCATGAAGGGGCAGCGCAAGGGAAAATAGCCAGTATAATGTGACATACAGGTAAACCGCTATGTCAAACTGGCAACACTTCCAACACAAGGGCCGTCAAGCCGCATCCCGCTCCCCTGGGAAGCGCTTGCCGGCCTTCTTCATGCCCGCCGTCATCCTCGTCATCGCCGGGACCGGGTTCATCTTTTTCATTCTTCACCTCCAGGGCATCAACCCACTGCTGGTCAAACCCCTCGTCCCTGTGGGAGAACTGCCCGCATTCTTCAGCCCCTCAGTGCGCTATTGGGAAAGCCGCATCCTCGCCTGGAGCGCGGACTGGAACCTGGACCCCCTTCTGGTGACAACCGTAATGCAGATTGAATCCTGCGGCGATCCGGAGGCCATCTCCCCTGCAGGCGCCCAGGGGCTGTTCCAGGTGATGCCCTTTCACTTTGCTCCCGGGGACGCCATGCTGGATCCTGACATCAATGCCCTGCGGGGCCTGGCCTATCTGCAGGAATCCTATCAAATCGCCCAGGGTGACATCGAGCGCACTCTGGCAGGCTATAATGGCGGACATGGCCAAATCAGCCGCCAGTGGGAATCCTGGCCGGAAGAAACCAAGCGCTATGCAGCCTGGGGACTGGGGATTTACCAGGAGGCCCAATCCGGAGGCGAACACAGTGAGACTCACCAGGAATGGCTGCAGGCCGGGGGCTGGCACCTCTGCCAGCAGGCCGAGAAGCGCCTGGGGCTGCGCTAGTCAGCCTTGGAAGGTGCTTCAAAAAGAATTAAACTGCCTGAAAAATGATGGGGTTAAGTATCCCGGCTGCGGTTCTCCTGCAGCCGTGTTGGTCTTAATGGCTGGGTTGGGATCTCCGCCTGCGAAACAGGCAACCACACCACAAATGTGGTCCCCTTGCCTATCTGCGAATCCACCTCAATCCGGCCTCCGTGGTTGCGGACGATCCAGTAGGCAATAGAAAGCCCCAGACCAAACCCGCCCTCAGAGCGGCTGCGGGATTTATCCCCTCGAAAAAAGCGCTCAAACAGGTGCGCCTGATCCTTCTTGGGAATTCCGGGCCCCTGATCCCGAACAAAGACCCGGACCCATTTTGAGTCTTCCGGATAGAGTCCAAGGGTGATCGTCCGACTCTCCGGCGTATACTTGATGGCATTACTCCCCAGATTCAACAGAACCTGTTTGAGCCGATCTCGATCCGCAACCACCACAGCCGGCTCGATGTTTTCGAGGGTGATCTGCTGGTGTTTTTCCGCAGCCAGAACCTGCATCTGCTCAAAAATCTCCATCAGCAGATCATCCAGCTCCACCGGCTCCATCATCAAGGGTAGTTTACCGGTTTCCGCCTGGGCCAGCAGCAGCAGATCCCCCACCAGCCGCGTCAGCCGGTCCACTTCCGATTCAATACTTTCCAGGGATTCCGCATCAAATGAGCGGGTAAGGCGCATTAAGCCCACATTGCCCTTGATCACCGTCAGGGGCGTGCGCAGTTCATGGCTCACATCCGCCAGGAAACGCCGCTGAGTCGAAAACAGACGCTCCAGGCGGACCAGGGTCTGGTTGAAAGTGCGAATCAATTTGCCAATCTCATCATTTCGCCCGGGTTCCACGGGGATTCGCTGGGAAAGATCATCCGTATTGGTGATCTGGGTGGCCACCTGGGTCATGGTTTCCAGCGGCGCCAGGGCCTGGCCGGTGACCAGCCAGCCCATCACCCCCGCCACAACAATCGAAAAAACGGCCGAAATTCCAAAGACCATTTGCAGCATCTGCTGAGTATAGCGAAGATCCGTCAGCACAATGCCCACCTGTAGCCAGCCGGACTGTTTTTCGTTGACCACCAGCGGCACGGTCAACACCCGGAAAACCGTCCGGTCAATGGTCACTTCCCTGAAGATCGTCTGGTCCAGGGTCATCCCATAGGGATCCATGGCCGTTGTGAAATCCTGCGAGTTCTCCGAATAGACCAAAATCCGGCCGTCTTCCGACCACACCTGATAATAAATCGCGTTGGAAATGTTGAGGGTGCCGGGGCTGACTTCCAAAGTGCCAATCGAGTCCGCTCGCAGAATATCCATAATGTGATCTGCAGCCTGCTGAATCTGGTCATCAATCTGATTGACCATCACCACACTGACCATGGAATAAATGACAATGCTGAGCAGCAAAACTACGCCGCTCAGCACGCCACTATATAGCAATGTCAGGCGCAGACGAAGGGACATCAGTCTTCAGGACCCCGCAGCACATAGCCCACACCACGCACGGTGTAGATCAACCTGGGTTCATCTTCCGCTTCCAGTTTCTGCCGCAGATAGCGGATATACACATCCAGGACATTGCTCTCACCGCCAAAATCATAATCCCAAACCCGGTCGAAGATCACTTCCCGCGTCATCACCTGGCGGGGATGGCGCATAAAGAGCTCCAAGAGGTCATATTCCTTGGCGGTCAGGGTGATCTCCCGGTCGCCACGCATGGCCTTGCGGGTGCTGCTATCCAGTTTCAAATCAATGAATTCCAGCACTTTCACCCGGTCAGCCGCCGTCCGGCGCAGGAGGGCGCGGATTCTGGCAAGCAGCTCTTCAATTTCAAAGGGCTTGACGACATAATCATCCGCCCCAGCGTCCAAACCATCCACCCGGTCCTGTGTGGTATCCTTGGCGGTCAGCATCAGGATCGGTTGGTTGCCAATTTTTTGCAGCCGGCGGGAAACCTCCAGCCCGTCCATTTTCGGCAGCATCCAGTCCAGAACCACAAGATCCGGGCGTTGTTCCCGGGCCAGAGTCAATCCAGCCTGACCCGTCAGGGCGGTATCAACAATGTACCCCTCATACGTCAGGACCCGTTTCAGCACCCGTAGAATTTCTTCGTCATCTTCGATTATCAAAATTCTTTCGTCCATTGCTGCTTCCTTTCTTGCATAACCGTTGGTTTGGGTTAATTGTCTTCAATTCAATCTGTCTCAGGTTTTCTTTGGTAAAATCAGCCTTACGATGGCTTTTAAATTATTGCCTAAGGAAACGCCTTTTGTCAAACGTTTGTTTGACCTTGCCCTGGCGATCCCATCCTTGTTCATTTTATCACCGCTGATGGTCCTGATTGCCCTCCTGGTGGGCATCTTTCATGGATTGCCCATTCTCTTCCGGCAGGACCGCCCCGGGGTGCGTGGTGAGATCTTCACCATTTACAAATTCAGAACCATGCGGGAGCAATGCGATTCCCGTGGGAACCCATTGCCGGATGAAAAACGCCTCACAAAACTGGGTCGCTTACTGCGATCCACCAGTCTGGACGAATTGCCCGAATTGTTCAATGTGCTCAAGGGGGAAATGAGCCTCGTGGGCCCCCGCCCCTTGCTGACAGCCTACCTCCCGCTCTACAATCCCGAGCAGGCCCGGCGTCATGATGTCCTTCCCGGCATCACCGGCTGGGCGCAGGTCAACGGCCGGAATGCCCTCACCTGGCCGGAGAAATTTCGCCTGGACGTCTGGTATGTGGACAACTGGTCCCTTTGGCTGGATATCAAAATTCTGGCCATGACCGTCATCCGGGTCATCCGGAGGGAGGGTATCAGCCAGCCCGGCCAGGCCACCGCAGAACATTTCAAGGGCAACCCTCCCAATCCGGTCTCACCGGAAGAAACAACCGACACAGATTAAGGCGCGGGCTCCGGGGAAACCAGGCCCGCTTCCAGATCCATCAGCATCGCTTCAAAAAGACGATACCGACCTTCGGAAACCCACTGCGGGTTTCGATCCAGCAATTGCACAGAAAAGGGCTGCTGAAGTCCGCCAGTCCCGGCCATCAGATCCGGCCAGAGTGCGCGCAGGGGCGGGCCTGGGTCCAGCGCCAATGTCCCGATCCCTTGCTCGGGCGGTACGACCTCCGGGGATTCGCCAATCATTTTCACGCCCAGATCCGAAAGATATGAGAATAATTCCAGCGAGGCGATGGGGGCTTGGATAAACAGGATCTCCACGCCCTGGGTCACCAGGGCATCCACCACCGGACGCCAGCCGGCTTCCCCCGACCCAACGGCCACGCCTTCCCACTTGGGAAACACCCCATACGGGGGATATTTTGGTTGACACAGACCGCAGTAGAACCGGGCGCCAATCACAAAACTTTCCGCCGTCAGGGCCCCCTCGTCCGTGCCTGCGGCCGTCAGAGCGGCAATCTTGTAATCATCCGAAGCCAGGGCCGCCAGATAACCCGCCATGAAGGCCAGACGGCGCTGATCCAGAGCCGAGTTCCCGATCCGGCTCAGATTGCCCCCCGGCACAACGGCCGGGTCACCCACCGCCAGAAACTGGGTCGCCGGTGCACCGGCTGCCAGGGCACTCAGATCCGCCCCTTCACCCAGGCCCACCACAAGCTGCACGCCGGGGGTGATCTCCTCGGCCGTCACGGTTTCCAGAACGATCAGACGTAATCCGGATTCCGCGGTCAGGGACTCCAATACTACCCGGATGGACTCAATAAGAACCGGGTCCACATCCGGCCCGGATACCAGCAGCACCCGGGAGACGTCCGGGGTGACGGTTGGCGCGGCCATGGTTTCAGTGACAGCCGCTGCCTCCGTCGTGCCCGAAGGGGCAGTTTCCGCCGGGGGCGTCGGGCCGTCGGTGGCCGTCTGCGCACTGCAGGCCGTCCCCAGCAGGAGGGACAGGACCATCATCAGGATTCCAGGAACAAAGCGTAAGCGGGTATGTTTCATTTAATCAATTCTACCTTAGTCAAGATGAAACCGCAGGGTACCGTTTAACAATAATTTAATCATCTTGCTGCATCTTTATTAATTTTGCATTCGCCTGTATTATAATGGAAAATACAATCAACAATCAATCGAGTTTTGGATGGGTCTGCCGTCCTGAATTTCTCACCAAAATACCTGACCCGAAGAACCGCCCGGCCAATCCAGGAACCTGAAAATGAATTTACCAAGCAGCCAACCCCTTCCCGAAGAGACACCGGATCTTCCCCCCAAGCGGACCCGGGATATTCGCCGTCAGCCCCAGGCGGCCACATCCGAAGAACGCCAGACATTCCTGGCGGCCCTTCTGCGAAAGACCGGCCCGAGTCTGGACTTCTTTCTTTTCTCCCTTCTGGGCGCCTTGGCAGTTGGCGCGGCATTCTATCTGGATGCGGTGGGAATAGCCCTGACGGCCGCCCTCCTGCTGCCCTTTCCCGGCCCAGCCCTCAGTCTGGGCCTGATGCCCGCCGCGCTGCGCCCCAAGGAAGGTCTCAAGGCCCTCCTGGCCCTCCTCATCAGCAGCGCCCTCGCCTTTGGCGCCGGCGCCCTGACAGGATGGATCAGCCAGCCTGCCGAAGCAGGGCTTCTCACAGGCCCGTTTTCACGGCTCTATTGGCTTGACCTCCTGCTGACCGCCGCCAGCGCCATCCTCACCACCGTCCTCCTCATCCGCCGGGACAGGCTGCCCAGGCTGGCGGGGATTCCCCTGGCCTACGAACTGGCCTTTCCCCTGGCAGCAGCCGGTTACGGGCTCCTCGAGGGCATCCCAAACCTGTGGCCGGGGGCTTTGCTGGTGGCCTTGGCCCACCTGACCCTGGCAGTCCTGCTGTCTCTGCTGACATTCCTGATCCTGGGTTTCACTCCCAGATCAACCCCGGGATGGATTCTGGCTTTCCTTCCCGCCGTGATTCTCCCCCTCCTGGCCGCGCTGATCTGGAATATCACCGCCGCGCCTCCAGCCCCCATCCCCAGCACACCCACCACCCGGGCGCCATCCCATACCCCCAAACCCAACACCCCCACAGCCGCGCCAACCCGCACATCCACCCCAACCCCCAGCCCAACGGCTACCCGGGAGCCGACAGCAACTTCCTCTGCCACACCCACCCCCACGGCAACTCCCACCACCTTCTGGGCAGTGGTCACTGTCCGGGATGGTGCGGTCATTCGAGAAGCCCCGGGATTTGATGCGGTGGTTGTGGGATACGCTTATGATGGAGACCTGGTAGAAATTTTGGGACAGCCTATTCAGGAAGGGGACACTGTCTGGTATCAGGTGCGAACCGGGACCGGTGTGGAGGGGTGGATCGTGAGCGGATTGATCGTCACCGCCACCCCGAGTCCCTGACCTGCTGAAGAACAGCGATAGTTAAACAAAAAACCGCACACAGCCGATCAGTGTTTGTGTGCGGTATGTGATTTCCGGAATGAAATCCCCGGGATCATTTCAGATCCTCACCCGGAGGAAAAGCTGCGCAAACGCCGGACGAGAATGATCACCGCAACCAGCAGCAAGGCCAGCCCCCCCAGAACAGGCAGACCCAGGTCGTCAACGAAACCCGTATCCGGCAATTCCGTGGCCGTGGCCTCCGGCGTCTCCTGGGATTCAGCGGCAGCGGTCAGTAGAGCGGAAACCGTCGCTGTGCGTGCCGCATCCGGCAGCACATCCGAAGGGGCCTCCTCCGAGGGGGGGTCAGGAGTCGAGTCCGAGGTAAGGACATCGTCCCGATCCTCTGTGGCTTGGGGGGCCGACTCTTCAGCGCCATTGTTCGCCCCCGCAGCGCCCTCACTCTCCCCGCCCACCACCTCAGCCGGACTGAGGGTGGCGGTGGGCTGCAGGGTGGGGGTGGCCGAAAAGACCGGAGTATCCGCCTTTTCTTCCGGTTGCGGCGCTTCCGTGGGATCACTCAAAGCCACTTCAAGAAAAGCCAGGGCACCCCCGGGAAAGTCCCGCGCCTGCCCCCAAACCCAGACCGCCATCACGGCCAAG
>DAOTUG010000029.1:0-2191 GCA_034437335.1 Anaerolineaceae bacterium | reverse complement strand
GAATATCTTTGCAATCCGAATTCCTTTGTTCATAACATGACTCCTTCAGGTTGAGAACTGTGGTTTGTGAAACTTATTTATTGGCCATATATTCGGCCAGATCAACGCAGCGCAGGGCGTATCCCCATTCATTGTCATACCAGGCCAACACCTTGACGGCGTTTTCACCGACAACCATGGTGGAATCCAGATCAACCAGAGCGGAATATTCCGTCCCGATGATATCGGCGGATACCAATTCCTCATCGGTTGCACCAAGGATGCCTTTCATTTTGTCAGATTTGGCCGCATCCCGGAAAGCTTTTTTGACTTTCTCTAAGGTAACCGATTTCTCAGTTCGGACGCTGAAATCAATAATGGATCCAGCAGGAATAGGCACCCTGATGGCCATTCCATCCATTTTCCCCTCAAGCTGGGGCAAAACTTTGGTGGTCGCTATGGCTGCACCGGTTGTTGTGGGAACAATGGAAACAGCGGCTGCCCGGCCACGACGCCATTTCTTGCTGGGGGCATCCACAATGGCCTGGGAACTTGTGTAGGCATGAATGGTGGTCAACAAACCCGACTCAATGCCAAAGGCATCGTCCAGAACCTTGGCTACCGGGGCAAGACAATTGGTAGTGCAAGACGCATTGGAAACAATCTGATCGCGATCCGGATCGTACTCCTCTTCATTAACACCCAGAACAATGGTGCGGGCGACATTTTTCGCAGGGGCGCTGATGATGACCCGTTTCGCACCCGCCTCTAAATGTTTGGCAGCTTCTTCCCGCTTTGTGAAAAACCCAGTGGATTCAATCACAATCTCTACGCCCAATTCCTTCCAGGGCAAATCTGCGGGATCCCTTTCACTCGTGAACCGGATTTCCTTTTCCCCAAACAAAAAGCCCTCTTTGCTTTATTTAATCAGAACAGCCGGATCCCTCTGTACTGAGTCGTACTGCAACAGATACAACAAATTGTCTATTGGGGCAATATCATTGACAGCCACGACATCCAGATTGTCATTTTCCATTAAATGTCTGAAAACGAGCCTGCCTATTCGCCCAAATCCATTGATCGCAACTTTCGTTGTCATAGCTCAAAATCCTTTCGCTAGAAATGTTGAAACGAAAACTATTGGAACATCCTTAATCGTAATTTTCAGATCTTCCAGCTAGGAAAGGGTTTTGTTTATCAGTGAATTGGATTTTGTTGGTTAGGTTTGATTACAGTTGGTTTTATTTTCTTTCCCCCATAGGAAAACGATGATGCAACCGTTAATCCAATGACTCCATAATCGCATGCATCCCCTTGCGAAGCGTCTTTGCTTCAAGGGGTTTTTCAAAACAACGGGCAACGCCGAGAGCTCGCATCTCTTTGCGAAAGAGATGGCAACCCAAAACAGTGACCCAAACAATCTTGATCTCCGTATCGGAATTACTCGCATATTTCGTGAGCTCCAGACCAATCCGATCCAACCTGGATAATTCTGTGATCAGAATGTCCACCTGGTTGTCGTCTATCAACTTCTTGATGAAGTTTTTATTCCTGGTTGCTGTGACATGAATTAAATCGCAGCAATTCTCCAAAATTCTTTGAAGCACAAAACGGACCCCATCATGCTGCTCAAATAAAACAATGCGAATTTCTTCCTCAGATATGGTGGTGGTGTCAAGATGGTTTGACATTTAATGGTCACCTCAAAAAACAATAAACTCAGTAAATGACATAGACAAACTAAGCATACAACAACATCACTCAGTCATTAGTGATTCTGCGGTTAACAATATTATGGCTTTCGTTAGGATGGTTTGGAAACAGTTAGGACAGCAGTCCTTAAAGTTCATTCCTGATCAAGGCTCTGGTTTGATGCGGTAGCCAACCCCCCGAACATTAAGGATATATTCCGGGTGCGAGGAATCCTTTTCGATTTTCTTGCGCAATCGGTGAATATACCATTTGATGATCTGCCGGGCCTCAATGACGTCTTCCGGCTCATATCCCCGCACAACCTCAACCAACTCTTCCGGTGAAATTACCCGGTCGTCATTGCGCAGCAGATGAACAATCAAACTGAATTCACTGGGAGTCAGATCCAATTTCTCGTTCAGCATTGTTACACGATGTAACCCCTCGTCCACCTCGAAGGGCCCTTTCTGCAAGATCTGGTGTTGTGCTTCTCCTGCATTTTTCTGCGTCGCCTGACAGG